>CAIXHI010000221.1 GCA_903919215.1 uncultured Acidimicrobiaceae bacterium | reverse complement strand
GCGTAGTCGGCGTCGGGATGACCGGCTTCCCACGCGATACCCGAGGCACCACGCAGGTCGATGACCAGTTCCGACGATTGCTGTTCGAGGTTGCCCGCGTACACCTTCACCAGCGAGCCAGCGGCGGGGTTGCCCCCCAGCGCGGTACCGGCGTGGATGCGCTCGGCGAGGAGTTCGAGGATGCGCTCGCGGGCGGTGATGTCGACGATGCGGTCGCGCACGACGGCGTCGTGGAGCTTGCCGGCATCGGCGGCGGCGGCGAGCGCCTGGCGGCGACGACGTCCCTTCCCCGAGCCACCGAGATAGCCGGATCGCTCGCCGGACAGCGTGCCGTTGGCGACCTGCCAGCCGCGGTTGACCTCGCCGATGATCTCGTCGTCGCGCAGTACGACCTCTTCGAGGAACACCTCGTTGAAGTGGTGGCCACCGGCGATGTCGACGAGCGGGACAACGGTGACGCCCTTGCGGTCCATCGGCAGGATGAACATCGTGATCCCGGAGTGCGGCTTGTCGGAGTTCGGATCGGTGCGAGCCAGCAACATTCCGTAGTGCGCGTCGCTGGCGAAGGACGACCAGACCTTCTGACCGGTGATCACCCAGGTGTCGCCGTCGCGCATGGCCTTGCATCGCAGTGAGACCAGGTCGCTACCGGCGTCGGGTTCGCTGAACAGCTGACACCACACCTCGTCGGCAGCCACCAGCTTGGGCAGGAACCGACGCTTCTGCTCCTCACCGGCCGCGCCGAGGATCGTGGGCATCGCGAGGCCCATACCGATTCCCAGCGGACGCAGCGATGGGCAGTCGAAGCGCATCAGTTCTTCGGCGACGATGTCGTCGTGGGCACGGGTGAGTCCCTGACCGCCGTACTCCTGCGGCAGACGTGTGGCCCAGAAGCCAGCGGCATACAGCGCCTTCTGCAGTGTGATCGCACCCTGCACCATTGCCACGTGACCCTCGGGCGCACGAGCGATCGTGTCGCCGCGCTCATCGTCCTTCTGTGGGCCGATCTCGGGGTAGCGCTCGGCGAGCCACGCCCGCACCCGTGCCCTGAACTCAATCAGGTCGTCCATCCGACACCCCTCGTGCTTCGTCGATCATTGCCTCGGCTTCCCGATGCACCCTTAAATAGGTTACTCTTTATTGGTTCGTCGGCTCCAACCCGGAGCGAGCGGGCGCGAGCACGGAGGTAGCAAGTGGTGTCGAGCAACTGGGATCAACGACTCGGGGTCTGGTACATCGCCGAGGACCACCCGGACACCGTTGCCATCGCTCACTCCCCCGAGGGTGCCTTCACCTACGGAGAACTGGCTGCGAGTGCGCACCAACTGGTGCACACGTTCCGCGCACTCGGTGTGCCCAAGGGCGGCATCGTCGGGGTCATTGCCCCCAACGGCGTGTTGCCCATCCAGGTGTCGATGGCCTGCCAAGAGGCTGGCTGGTTGTTGCTCCTGGTGAACGCGTATCTCACTCCCGAAGAGCTGACGGCGATGTTGGAACACGCCGGGACCGCGTTGCTGGTCGTACACGAGGCACACAAGAGTGCCCTCCAAGGCGAGTTCGGCGATCGCGTGAAGGCCGCCACCAAGGTCGTGGGCGTCGGCGATGTGCCCGGTGTGCCCAACCTGGCCGACCTCACCAAGGATCAGCCAGCGACCATGCCCGACGACCGAAGCGAAGGCGGTTTCCTCGCGTACTCCAGCGGCACCACCGGAAAGCCCAAGGGCATCTCCCGTTCCGGTTCGGGCGCAGACCCCAGCGAGGTGGCCAACAAGGCCGCCGTGTTCGGCCGAGCGTTCGACTACCGCCCGTTCGACGGTCCGCACCTGGTCTCCACCGGCATGTACCACGGCGGTTCACACAGCTACTACATGGCCTCGCTGAACGTCGGCCACGCCCTCGTGATCATGCGCAAGTTCGACGCAGAGGGTGCGCTCCAGCTGATCGATCAGTTCAAAGTGCGCACCGCATACATGGTGCCCACCCAGTTCCACCGCATGCTGCAACTCCCCGACGAGGTGCGCGCCAAGTACGACATGTCCAGTCTGCACTCGGTGGTGCACAGTGCTGCCCCGTGTCCGCGCACCACGAAGCAGCGCATGTTCGACTGGTGGGGCCCGGTCATCTGGGAGACGTACGGTGGCATGGAGGGCGCGGCCACGATCGCCAAGCCTCAGCGCTGGCTGGAGAAGCCGGGTACCGTCGGCCGAGCGATCAAGGGCGTTCGCCTCGCGATCCTCGACGATGATGGCAACGAGCTCGGCCCGAACGAGACCGGCCACATCTACTACGAGACCGAGGCCGGTTTCCGGTACCACAAAGATGACGAGCTGACGAAGAGCACCTACAAGGGCAACCGCTTCAGCATCGGCGACATCGGCTACGTCGACGAGGACGGCTACCTGTTCATCCAGGACCGCGCCAAAGACATGATCATCAGCGGTGGCGTCAACATCTTTCCCGCCGAGATCGAGGGTGTCCTGCTCAATCACCCTGCCGTCCACGACGCAGGTGTGATCGGCATCCCCGACGCCGATTGGGGCGAGTCGGTACTGGCCCTCGTGGAGCTGCGCGACGGTAGCGAGCCGACGGACGCGCTCAGCGCCGAGCTCTTGCAACATTGTGCCGATCACCTTGCCGCCTACAAGCGGCCGCGGCGCCTGGAGTTCCGCACCGACCTGCCCCGCACCGAGGCCGGCAAGTTGTACAAGCGCCAGATCCGCGCCGAGTACTGGAAGGACCAGGACCGTCAGGTCTAGGTCATGTCGAACACACGAATTGAAAACAGGAGCAGCACATGAGCACTGACCAATCCGAAACCCCGAAGGGTCTGCGAGTCGACGACGCTGTCGCCGCCGAGTTCGACAAGGCCACCGCCTACAAGTTGACCGATGAAGACATCGAGCGCGCCCGCCTGCTCATCGGCCACAACACTGCCAACCGCTACCAGGAGCTCAACTCCGTCGCCAGCCCGGACGCGATCCGCAACTGGGCTCTCGGCGTCGGCGATGACAACCCGCTGTACACCGAAGAGAATGGTTACGGCGCCGGTTCCCGCTGGGGTTCGCAGATCGCCCACGCCACTCAGGTCGGCCACATCAAGACTCCGATGCTCGGCGACCCGATGCCCGATGAGGTCAAGAAGGCGACCAAGAGCGTGTTCCGCGGCATCCACGTGTTCGTCTCCGGCGGCTCGTGGGAATGGTTCCGCCCGATGTACCCCGGCGATCGCATCTTCACCTACTCCGGTGAGGAGAGCCTGCAGGTCAAGCAGAGCGAGTTCGCCAACCGCTCGGTCGTCAAGGTGCGCCGCGATGTGGCGATGAACCAGCACGGCGACGTGGTGGGCATCTACCGCATCCTCAGCATCCTCACCGAGCGCGACACTGCTCGCAAGAAGGGCAAGTACGCCGAGATCGAGCCGGCCACCTACACCGACGAGGATTACGAGCGCATCGACGCGATCTACGCGCAGGAGCAGCCACGTGGTGCCGACAAGCGCTGGTGGGACGACGTCAACGCCGGCGATCAGTTCGACCCGATGGTGAAGGGGCCGCTGACGGTGACCGAGCAGATCGCGTTCCACGCGGGCGGCTACGGCTTCGTTCCCTACGGTCTGCGCGCCGGCCGCGTTGGCTACCAGAACCGCAAGCGCATTGCCCCGTTCTATGTGAAGAACGCACAGGGCATCTGGGATGTCGCCCAGCGGCTCCACTGGGACAGCGAGTGGGCCAAGGCGATCGGTAACCCGATGGCCTACGACTACGGCGTGCAGCGTCAGTGCTGGTTTTGGCACTACCTCTCCGACTGGGCCGGCGACGACGCGATCGTGTTGAAGATGGACGACTCGATTCGCAAGTTCAACTACATGGGCGACACCACGTTCCTTTCCGGCGAGGTCGTCGACAAGCGCGTCGAGCCCAACGGCCAGACCGTTGTCGACGTGCGGATGCGCATGGTGAACCAACGCGACACCGAGACCGCCTACGGAAATGCCACCATCGCACTGCCCTCCAAAGACCGCGGCCTGCCGATCTACCCCTCCGTGCCGGACGAGATCCGCCAGGAAGCGGCCAAGATGTACGCCCGCCACAACGAACTGTCGGCCAAGAAGCGCCGTTGACATGAGCGAGCGGGCACTTGATGACGCGACGGTGGGAACCGTCGCCATCGGTGATCTCACGGTGCGTCGCCTGGGCTTCGGCTCGATGCGCATCTCGGGAGCCCGTAACCCCGAAGGTGTCCGCGATCGCGACACAGCGCGCCAACTGGTGCGCCGTGTCGTGGACCGCGGGGTGAACCTGATCGACACCGCCAACATCTATGGGTACGGCGAGTCCGAGGAGATCATCGCCGAGGCGCTGTACCCGTACCCGAAGGATCTGGTGATCACCACCAAGGCCGGTTTCAAGCCGGCCAAGATCCTCAAGGGACATGCAACGCTGCCAGCGAAGGGCGACCCGGCGCACATCATCGAGGAATGCGAGAAGAGTCTGCGTCGACTGCGCGTGGACTGCATCGACCTGTACCAGATGCACGTGCCCGACCCGAACTACGCGTACGACGAGACCCTCTCCGCCTTCGTGCAATTGCAACAACAGGGCAAGGTGCGCCACATCGGCGTCTCCAACGTGTCGGTGATGCAGTTGAAGCTGGCGTTGGAGATGTTCCCCGTCGCCAGCGTCGAGAATCGCTACAACGCGGCCGACCGCGACAGCGACGCCGTGCTGGCCGAGTGCGAGGTACGCGGGATCGCGTTCATGCCCTGGGCGCCGATCATTCTCGGTTCGCCGAAGGTGGCCGAGGTCGTCGCCCACATCGCCGCGGATCACGGCGCGACAGCGCAACAGGTGTCGTTGCAGTGGCTGCTCCACCGCTCACCACTGATGGTGCCGATCCCGGGAACCTCGCAGGTGTCGCACGCCGACGAGAACATCGACGCCGCGTGGCTCGAGATGAGCAGCGACGAACTGGCGAGCATCGATCAGGCCGCCGGAGTCTGAGCACGTGCCGCACCGCCGAAGTGTCGTACGCCCTGGTTCGCCAGCATGGTGTTTCGACGTGGACGGCACGATCGTCGACTCGTTCGACGCCCAGCATCTGCGGCCGTATGCCGCCGAACTGTTCCACGCACTGCGCCAATCCGGATCGGTGATCCACATCTGGAGCGCCGGTGGCGTGGCGCATGCGCGCACGGTCGTCGAACGCCACGGGCTGACGCATCACGTGGCCGGTTTCCACGACAAGAACCCCGGACCCGATGGTCGTTGGGAGATGCCGGCCGAGTTGCGCGATCACGGCGACGTCGTCTGTGTGGACGATCAACCTGATCGCCTGCCGACCGCCAGTCGTCATATCCGCGTGTTCCCGTATCTGCACGCCAACCCCCACGACCGCGACCTCGCCGCCGTCCTCAAGGAAGTCCCCGAATGAGCACCGAACTCCTGTCCCTCGCCGCTGCCGAACTGCGTTCCGTGCTCGAGCGCATCATGCCTGCACACCACGCCAAGTGGGGCGACAGCGACGAGTGGGAAGCGCTCACCGACTTCCAACGCGAGCTGGGTACAGCCGGTTGGGGCGCCTCGTCGTGGCCGGTGGAGATCGGCGGCAAGGGTCTCGACGTTCCGGACCAACTGGCGTGTGACGAGGAGTTCGCCCGCGCCAAGGCACCACGGCGGGTCGCCGTGTTCGGTACGAACAACGTCGGACCCACCATTGCTGCAGTCGGCACCAGCGAGCAGAAGAAGAGCCTGCAGGCAATCCTGATGGGCGACGAGATCTGGTGCCAGGGATTCAGCGAACCCGACGCCGGGAGCGACCTTGCCGGTCTGCGCACGAAGGCCGACGTCACCGATGATGGCTTCATCGTCAACGGTCAGAAAGTGTGGACGTCGATCGGGCTCAACGCGACGCACTGCATGCTGCTGTGCCGCACCGATCCCGACGCGATGAAGCACAAGGGACTCTCCGCCCTGCTCGTCCCGATGGACACCCCTGGCCTCACCCGCCGCGCGATCAAGCAGATCAATGGTGAGGCCGAGTTCGCCGAACTGTTCTTCGACAACATGTTCGTGCCCCGCACGGCGCTGCTCGGTCCGCTGCACGAAGGCTGGCGGGTCACCATGACAACGCTCGGCTTCGAACGCGCTGGAGTGCTGTCAGTCGCTGGCAACCTGGTGGGCAAGGTGAAGTCGATGATGCACTCGCAACACCTCGCAGATGCCCCTGCAGCGCTGCGCGACCGCGCACTGCACACGTACTCCAAGGCGCTGATCCTCGAATGGATGGGTCAACGTGCGCTGGCCGAGACGACCGATGGCCCCAGTGCCGTGTCGTCGCTGATCAAGTTGTTCTGGTCGCACCTCGGAGCCGAGTACGCCGAGGTAAATGCCGACGTCGTCGGCATCGGCCTGATCGCCGGCCTGGAGCCAGACGCGGCGAACGAGCTGCTGACCAGTCGCTCATCGAAGATCGCCGGTGGCACCAGCGAGGTCATGAAGAACCTCATCGGCGAGCGCAACCTCGGTCTCCCCCGCGAACCCCGCTAGAGCAGTTGCTCGACGAACGGTGCGTACTCGTCGATCATCGGCATCGCCGTGGCCGGATCCTGCCAGCCATCCCGAGCCGCACCGATGATGGTGCGCTGAACGCCGAGGTCGCGGTACATCTTCAGGGTGTCGAGCGTGGGGTTGCCGAACGCCATCATCGTGATCGGGATCTCGCCGCGCCCGGCAGCCGCAGCCGCCTCGCGGAACTTGCCGACATTCTTGGCCACGTTGCCCAGCGAGACGTCCATCGGCATCCACTCATCGGCCCAGCGAACGGCGTGCTGCGTGCCCAGCTTGCCGCCCACACCCAACATCACCGGCGGCGTGGGCTGCTGCAGCGGCTTGGGGTAGCTCCAGGCTGCGTCGAAGTCGTAGAACTGGCCGTGGAATTCGCTGTCGTGCTCGGTCCACAACGAACGCAACGCGGTGACGCACTCCTCCAGCCCGCGGTAGCGGGCCTTCCACGGGATCGGCCGGTGGTTGGCCAGTTCCTCTTCGTTCCAGCCCACGCCGACGCCGAACAACACACGTCCGCCTGACAGCACGTCGAGCGTGGCAACGGTCTTGGCCAGGTCGAGGATGTCGTGCTCGAGCGCCAGACACACGCCGGTGCCGATCTTGAGTTCCTTCGTCGCCATCGCTGCCATCGTCAGGCTGACGAACGGATCCATCATCTCGATGTAGTTCTGCGGAAGTTCGCCACCCGACGGGTAGGGCGTCGTGCGCGAGGCCGGAATGTGCGAATGCTCGCCCATCCACAGCGAGTCGTAGCCTCGCTCTTCGAGCGCTCGTCCCAGCACATCGGGGCGCACGTCGCTGGGGCCGTTCATCGTCGAGAAGCCGAGTCGCATGAGCGGTCACCGTAGCCCACGACCCATAGGAACTCTCCATGCCGATCACCGAACGCTTCACCCTCAACGACAGCGGCAACGACGGAGTCCGGCTGCGCTGGCTCGACAACTCACCCGCCGCACCGGAAGGTCTACCGATCCTGTTCTCGCCCGGCTTCTCCGACTTCGCCGATGACTACATCGAGATGCTGGAGTTCATGTCACCCCGCCGTGTCGTGGTGGTCGAGGTGCGCGGTCGCGGTGGCAGCGACTCCGGTGAAGACCTCGACTACTCCGCGCCGCAGCATGCCGCCGACCTGCGAGCCGTCGTGGAGGACGCCGGGTTCGATCGGTTCCACGTGATGACGTTCTCCCGCGGGACGACGTGGGGCCTGGAGATGGCGTTCGGCATGCGCGACCGAGTGGCCAGCATCTCCATCGGCGACTACTGGGCCAAGGAACACGGGGTCTCGGAAGACCTGGCCCGCGGGATGCTGGCCACCCGGTTCCGCGGCAAGCCCGTACCCGAGCGCATCCCCGAGCACGTACTGCTCAGCGTGTTCCGCGAATCGATCGACCGCGAGTTCTCCAGCCACCTTGCCTCGATGCCGTGCCCCGTACTGCTGGCCCACGGCACCGAGGAGGGGCGACTGGTGGACGACGCGGGTATTGCCGAGTACCGCGCCGCCCGGCCCGATATCGAGGTGGTCACGATCCACGGCGCGGCGCACGACCTGTTCCGCTACGACCGCCACGCGTACCCGCGCGCAGTGCTGACGTTCATCGCCAACGACTGCCCTGGGCTCTAGACCCGCAGACAGCGCTCGAAGAAGGCAAGCACACCCATGTGGTATGCCCGCGCTGCCCAGCCGATGCTGAGGTTGTGCCCCGCGCCAGGCTCGACGTTGGTCTCGACGCGCGGAGACGCGGAGAGGCCGGCCGACATCTCTGCCAACGCCTGCGGAATCGGTCCCCACCACAACTCGTGGTCCACCATCGTGATCCGCACCGGCACGGTGACTTTCGCCGCCACGCTCGGGAACACCTTCCACCAACCGAACGCGCTGGTTCCATCTTCACCGACGATCGGCGTGGTCACGGCACGGCCCTCAGGCGCGAAGACCTCGGGCGGATACAGCGCCATCGGCCCCCAGTAGCGCTCCATGATCGGGCCGTCGTGCTCTCGGTCGTGATCGAGGTGCAGGCCAATACCCGAGTACTCGATACCGGCGAGGTTGGCGATGGCACCGGTGGCCGCCGCGCACAGGCTGATCATCGAACCCGCCGACTGGCCGAGGAGGAACAGCGGACCCTCGGACAGGACTTCGCCGATCGTGGCCACGTGCAGTCGGGCCTCTTCGTCGGCCGGCATGCCACCGGGCCAACGCTCCTCGTTCGTCTTGTGACCGGGCCGATCGGGGTAGGCCACGCGAAACCCGGCCGCGGTGGCGAGACGCGCCAGCGACAATGCAGACTCGAACGGGCAGTCCCAGTAGGCGCTCGACAGGCCGCCGCCGTGCAACGCATAGATCGTGCCACGCACGGCACCGTCGGGCTCTGCCACTGGTAGCACCAGACCGGTGGAGGGATGCAGGACGTCGAAGGTGGCCACGTCGCTTGACAGTATCGTCACGACGCTGGTCGGGCTACGTTACGGCGATGTTCGATCTGCTCATCACGGGAGGCAGCGTCGTTGACGGCAGCGGCGCTCCCGAGTTCATCGCCGACATCGCCATCACCGATGGAGTGATCGTCGCCATCGAACCCTCGCTCGCCGACGCCGAAGCGAAGGAGATCATCGACGCCACCGGTCGAATTATCACGCCCGGATTCGTCGATGTACACACGCACTTCGACGGTCAGGCCACGTGGGACGAACTGCTCGAACCGTCCAGCCCGCACGGCGTCACGACGGTGATGATGGGCAACTGCGGTGTCGGTTTCGCCCCCGTACGTCCCGACGCGCACGCGGCGCTCATCGAGTTGATGGAGGGTGTGGAAGACATCCCCGGCGCGGCGCTCACCGAAGGGCTGACGTGGGGGTGGGAGTCGTTCGCCGAGTACCTGAACGTGCTCGCTCGGCGCAAGTGGAGCATGGACGTGGGTGCCCAACTCGCCCACGGTCCATTGCGCACGTACGTGATGGGCGCGAGCGCCGCCGAGAAGTTGGAGGCGACACCCGAACAGATCGCGGAGATGGCTCGTCTCGCCAGAGAGGCCATGGCGGCTGGCGCGTTCGGTTTCACGACGTCACGAACGCTGGGCCACCGTGCGCTCGACGGAACTCCCGTACCCGGAACCTATGCGGGTTGGGATGAACTGTCGGCCATCGGCCACGCAGTGAAGGCGGGCGGCGGGCGCAACATCGAGTTCGCCGCCGCCGGACTCGCGCGTAGCGACCCACAACAACAGGTGATCGACGAGTTCGAATGGGTCGGCCGTCTTGCCGCCGAGACCGGGCTCAGCACCACGTTCATCCTGCTGCAGTGCCACTCCGATCCCGATCGCTGGCGACACGAGATGGAACAGGCCCGCGGGTGGCGCAAGGACGGCGTGATGGTCACCCCCCTGGTGGCCGGTCGCCCGTTCGGCGTGCTGTGGGGCTGGGACGTCCGCCATCCGTTCGTCGCTCGCCCCACCTACCGCAGCATCGCCCATCTCCCACTCGACGAGCGGCTGGTGGAACTGCGCACACCCGAGGTCCGTATCGCGATCCTCGGCGAGGCCGACGACACCGACGACATCGCCGTCAAGCGTCAACTCGGGTACATCCGCACCGTGCTTGGCGACTGCCACATCATCAGCGGCGCCCCCGACTATGAACAGTCGCGCGCAGCCTCGATCGGCGCAGTCGCCGAAGCCCTCGGCGTGTCGCTCGAGCAGGTCACCTACGACGGACTGGTCGCAGCCGACGATGCGATGCTGCTCTACGCGCTCTACAACTACGTCAACATGGATCACAGCGCGCTGTACGAGCAGCTGCTCGACCCCGACACCGTGGTGGGTCTTGCCGACGGTGGCGCGCACTGCGCGTTCATCTGCGATGCATCGATCCCGACGTTCATGCTGACGCACTGGGGACGCGACCGAACCCGTGGGCCACGAGTGCCGTTGGCGGAGATCGTCCGCCGTCTGTCGTCGCAGCCGGCCGACCTGTACGGCCTGTCCGACCGAGGCCGCCTCGCTGTCGGCCTGCGCGCCGATCTGAACGTGATCAACTTCGATGAACTCGAACTGCAGGCACCGTTCGCCGTCGACGACCTGCCGATGGGTGGCACGCGGCTACTGCAGAAAGCGACCGGTTACGACGCCACCATCGTGCACGGTCGGGTCACCCGCCGTTACGGAGTCGACACGGGCGCTCGCCCCGGGCGACTGATCCGCAGCTAGGCCTTCTTCACGAACTTGGCCTTCAGCAGGACGCCGCGGCCGTTGATCTTGCAGTCGATCTCGTGATCACCCGAGATCAGCCGGATGTTGCTGACCTTGGTGCCGATCTTCAGTGGCTCGGTACCTTTCAGCGGCAGACCCTTGATCAGCACCACCGAATCACCGTTCTGCAACACCACTCCGTTGGCATCGCGGATTTCACCCAACCCGTCCGAATCGGCGACCTCACCCTGCCACTCGTGACCACACGTCGCACACTCGTGGCGCCCGGCATCCATGGTGAGAATGTCGGTCATCGTGCAGATCGGGCAAGCCGTGGTGGAATCCATCCCCCTTGTCTAGCCCCTGGCGTCACCAAGGCAGGGGGCCGTCCTCGTTGCCGTAGGTGCCGTGCGGGCAATCGTCGCCCGCGAGCGCCAGCCGAACGATCGCCACGGCGGCCTGTGCGGCCGAACGGGTGGCGTTACCCATAGCGGATGTCATGTCGGTGTCCGTGAAGCCGGGGTCGACCGCGTTGATGCGAATCGGCGACTCGCGCAGTTCCTTCGCGAACTGCACAGTGATCATGTTCAGCGCCGCCTTCGACGATGGGTAGGCCAACGAGATCGCCTTGCGGTGCGGCATCTTCGGCGTGGTGTTCAGCGTCAGCGAACCGAAGTCGCTGGACACGTTGACGATGCGCCCGGCGGTCGAGTTGCGCAACAACGGCAGCAAGGCGTTGATCATCGCCACCGGGGCGAATGTGTTCGTCTCGAAGATCGAGCGCATCGACTCCATCGTCACCAGGCTGGGCGAGGTGAAGTCGAGACCGATCGCCGCGTTGTTCACCAGGATGTCGAGGCGACCATGCTGCCGTTGCATCAGCACAGCAGCGCGGGCGATGTCGTTGGCAGCGGTGACGTCGAGGTGCACAAACCTCACGTCGTGCCCCTCAGCGCGCAACTGTGCGGTGGCGGCATCGCCCAACGCTGCCTGGCGCGCACCGAGGTACACCGTGACCCCGGCTGCACCCAGCCCGCGCACCACCTCGAAGCCGATGCCCTTGTTGCCGCCCGTGACGAGTGCGATGCGCTCACCCATGTTCAGACCCACCGCGCCGTCAGACCGGTGAGCCGTTCGCCGGTGAGGTCTTTCAACTTCACACCGACCAACTTCGAGACGCTCTCGGATGTCTGATAGCGGAACACCGGCGTCTCGGCCGTCGCGACCTCCACCAACACGGCGGCGATCTCCTGTGCAGGCTGCGCCGCCTGGTAGCCACCCTCCTGGATCGCCTGGAAGCGGGCACGCGACGCAGCGTATGGCCCATCAGCAGCACGCTCGCTGGGGGCGTTGCCGTGCTGGACGAACTGACCGAGCACCGGGCCCGGCTCCACGACGGACACGTGCACACCCACCTGCGCTGCCACCGGGTGGAGCGATTCGAGCAGCCCCTCCAACGCCTGTTTCGATGCGCAGTAGGCATCGTTGAACGGCTGACCCAAGGCACCCGCCAGACTGCTGACCGCGATCAGTCGACCTTCGCCACGCTCGCGCATCGCGGGCAGCACCGCCTTGAACAGCGACACCGTGCCGAAGAAGTTCGTCTCGAATACGCCACGAATATCGTCGAGCGAGAGCTCCTCGAGCGTTCCATCGGCAGCGACCCCGGCGTTGCTGACGACCACGTCGATTCGGCCGTGGTCGGCCACGACCCCTGCGACCGCGGCGGTCACCGACGCCAGGTCGTCGACGTCGAGCGCGCGGATTTCGGCGGTCAACCCGTGCGCCGTCAGCGCGCCACGCAGCTCATCGGCCTTGCCGAGGTTGCGCATCGTGGCAACGGTGGTGAACCCGTGACGAGCGAACTCGACGGCGGACGCCAAGCCGATCCCACTGGAACAGCCGGTGATGAGGACGACGGGTGCGCTCAACGCATCCACCTTTCTGCGAACTTCTCGAGACCGGCGACCACGCCGGCCGTGGACCACTCTGCACACAGCGCGACCGCTGGCACGACGACGGACTGTACGCCCAGCGCCGCGAGTGAATCACTGTCGCGCGCCACCTTCGGACTACCGACCACCTGCACCGTCAGTGGCACATCCGCCAACTCGCCGGCAGCGCGGAATCCACGCAGCTCGGCGAGCATCCGGCCAACGTCGTCGACATCGGTGAACGTCGCGATCCAGCCATCCGCGCGTGCGGCACGACGGAGCGCGGGCCTGGTGTTGCCGCCGATCAGCAGCGGCACCTTCGGCGCGGCCGGCAACATCCGTAGACGGGGGAAGTCGATGTGCTCCCCGTGGAACTCGACGAACTCGCCGCTGAACAACAGCGGCAGCACCTGCAACATCTCGTCGAGCCGCGACCCGCGGGTGGCGAAGTCGAGGCCCACCAAGGTGAACTCCTCCTCCAACCAGCCGGCGCCGAACCCGCACGACAGACGCCCACCGGCGAGGCCCGCCACGGTGCCGATGCTCTTGGCCAGGTTGAAGACTTCACGTAACGGAGCAACGTAGATACCCGTGGAGAACTCGAGTGTGGTGGTGGCCTGCGTCATCGCGGCAATCGCCACCCAGGAGTCGGGCCACGGGGCGTCGGCCGGCCAGTTGATGCCACCGTCGGCGGAGTACGGGTACTTCGACGAGAAGTCCTCGGGGAAGAACAGATGGTCGGGAAGGGTGACCCCGGCGAACCCCAACGACTCTGCCGCCTGCGCGATCGGCACGAGTTGGTCGAGCGCCAGAAAGCCAGCATTGATCCAGTACTTCATCCCCACCACAGGCACCCCTTACTTTTGACGACAACCGGTCTGGACATCCCCGCTATCTGACGATAGTGTCAAGTCAGCACTCCACTCGAATCCCGCCCCAGGAGGCGTTGCTCGTGACCATTCTGGACCGCCCCAAAATCGACGCGCTGATCGACTATCAGCTCTACGACGCCGACCAGCACTATTACGAAGCCGAGGACGCACTCACACGTCACCTCGACAAGGAGTTCAAGAACGCGGTCCGCTGGGCCGACATCCAAGGCCGCCGCACGTTGATCATCAACAACAAGCTGCTGACGGTCGTCCCCAACCCGACGTACGACCCCGTCGGCGTTCCCGGCTCGCTGGAGAAGTACTTCCGCGCCGAGAACACCGAGGGCCTCGCGATCCGCGACATCATCTCGATGCAGAGCATCCAGCCCGAGTACCGCGACCGCGACGCCCGTGTGCGCCGCCTGGATCAGCAGGGTGTCGAGTTGGCCTGGCTGCTGCCCAGCCTCGGCCTCGGCATCGAGGAGATGCTCTGCGACGACCCGAAGTCCGCGCATGCGATCTTCACCGCCTACAACCGCTGGCTCGACGAGGATTGGGGCTACGACCGCGACGGGCGCATCCAGACTGGCCCGCTGATCTCGCTGCTCGACCCCGCAGAGGCCGAGAAGGAACTCGCCCGTGTACTGAATCTGGGTGCCAAGTTCATCACCATGCGCCCGGCACCGGTGGCCACTCCCGGCAAGCACCGCTCACCGGGCGATCTCGCACACGATCGCGTGTGGGCGATGATCGCCGAGGCCGGCATCGTCTGCTCCATCCACGCCGCCGACTCGGGGTACAACAAGTACCTGGGCGACTGGGGCGAAAGCACCGCCTACACCGGCCTGAAGAGCACGCCACTCACCGAGGTGCTGTCGATCGCCATCGAGCGCCCGATCTTCGACATGATGGCGGCGATGATCTGCCACGGAGTGTTCGATCGTCACCCGACGCTGAAGGTCGCCACGCTGGAACTCGGTGCCGCCTGGGTGGGTGAACTGCACCGCCGCCTGCGCATCACCTACGGCAAGTCACCGCAGCTGTTCGGCAGCGACCCCTCAGAGTCGTTCCGTGAGCACGTGTGGGTCGCCCCGTTCTACGAAGACCTCGTCACGTCACTCCGCGACCACCACGGTGCCGACCGCATCCTGCTCGGCAGCGACTGGCCGCACCCGGAAGGCCTCTCCGAGCCCCGCGCATGGGTCGGCGACTTCATGGGCCTCACCGATGCAGAGCGTCGCCTCTCCCTGCGCGACAACCTGAAGTTCCTCTCCGGCCGCTGAGGCACGGTGGGGGCGGTTCCCAGGAACCGCCCAATCCCGTTTGTGTCCCACGTCGGCCACGGAATCCCGTGGCCGACGAGCGACAGAGACACCTAGGTGGCGGCGAAGACCGTCAGGCGATGACGGCGTCGGCGACCCACTTCAGCGTGTCGATGGATGCGTCGGGGTCGTCGCCACAGATGTTGAAGCACTGCCACGTGACGCCCATCGCGTCGAGCTGACCGATCTCGTCGCGCATCTGCTCGGCACTGGGGTTCTTGCGGATGTCCATCAGGCCCCAGTTGCCGTTGACGACAATCTCCAACGTGGCGATGTCGCGGCCGACGCGGTCGCACTCGGCACGCACATCGTCAATACGGCGGGCCATGGATTCGAGATCAGGGATTGGCTTGGTCTTCAACGTGTTCGTGCGCTCGGGCCCGATCAGCATTCCCATCCATCCCTGACAGTGCTGCACCGCGTACTTCAGACCCCAGTCGGTGTTGCCATGCAGGTACAACGGCGGATGTGGGGTCTGCAACGAGGCCGGCACCGCACGCACGCCACGCGCCGAGAACTGGCGACCCTCGTAGGTGACGTCCTGCCCGGCCCACACCTGGCGGGCAACCTCCAGCGCCTCCTCGAAGTCGGCGCGCTTGAACGCCGGGTCGGTGCCCAACGCGAAGTACTCGCTCTTCAAGTAGCCCGTACCCAGCCCGAGCGTCACTCGGCCGGCGCTGAGATGGTCCAACGTGGCGACAGCATGTGCCATCAGGAACGGATTGCGATAGTTCGGCATGAGTACGAACGACATCAGCCGCACACGTTCGGTGACGGCAGCACAGAACGCCAGCGAAGTGAACAGGTCGGCGACACCCTCGCCCCCGCTCTCGACCCAGCGGTTCGACGGCGCCGGATGGTCGGTGAACGCAATGGCGTCGTAGCCCACCCGCTCAGCCGTCTGCGCGAAACGCTTCACCTCAGTAGGTGTGATGATCGCAGGTGTCCACCGACTGTCGCCGATGCCGTGCTGTACGCCGAATTTCATTGTTGGAGTCCCCAGGTTGGATGATGTGGCATGGCTTTGTCAGACACCGAGAAGTTGCAGATCGCCGAGGCGTACATCGCCGCCAGCCGCACGAACGATCCGGTAGCGCTGGCCGCAGTGTGCAGCGCCGACAGCATCACGTGGCACAACTTCGACGAGTCCGAAGTGGGTCCTGCCCAGTCGGCGAAGGCACTGGGCTGGATCCACCGCACGGTGCCAGACATCACCTGGACCACGCTCGCGTTGACGGCCACCAGCGACGGCTTCGTGTGGCGGTCGTTGTTGTCCGGCACCGCACCGGGCGGCCCGCTGCACTGCCATTCGTGCATCGTCGCCACGTTGAACGACGACGGCAAGATCAGCCGCATCGACGAGTACCTCGACACGGCACAGACCAAGCCCCTTCGAGGCTGAACCCACGAGCGGCACGGCGTCACAGCTTCCCCGCCAACTTGTCGACCAGTTCGACAACATGGCGGGCGGCTTCAACGAACGCTTCCACTTCCCCACCGCCGGGGTCGACGACTTCTTCCCACGGCTCCAGCGGCCGCCGGGCGAGATCGAGTACGCCCAGCCGCTCGTGCAACGCAGCCTCACTTGGCGACAGGTGCTCGGCCAGAAAACCCAACGTGGCGGTGCGCTCAGCGACGTGCGGGTACTGACGACGCACCCATTCCACGTGTTCGGGGGCGAGCGCGATGATCAGGTCGGCGCCGTCGAGGTGCGTGCGCGTGGCCTGTTTGCTCTTGTGTCGCGGGAACGGCAGCGCGTGTGCCGACAGCGCGGCACGTGTGCGCCAGCTGATCGGCATACCGTCGACGGTGAGCGTGCCGGCGGTCTCCACACGCAGGTCGGGTCGGCGTTCGCCCAAGGCCACACCAGCCATTACCGAGCGCGCCGCATTCCCCGTGCACAAGAACAGCACCGTCGTCACGACAGGAACCTCACGCGATGATCAACACCTTGCCGGTGGCCTTGCGGTCGGCGACGAACCGCAGTGCCTCGGCGGCTCGCTCGAGCGGATACTCGGCCGAGATGTGCGGAGCGACCTTTCCCGAGGCCAGCAGCTCGAGCAACTCACGTTCGTCGCGCGCCGCTTCGCGCGGCGCGTACTGGGCGAACGTGCGGATCTCGAACCCCTTGATGATCGGACCCTTCAGCAGCACCAGGTTCAGCGGGATGCGCGGGATCTCGCCGGAGGCGAACCCGAGGGTGATGAACCGGCCGCCCCACTTCGTTGCTCGCAACGCCCGTTCCGCAAGAGGTCCGCCCACGGGATCGAGCACCACATCGGCACCGTCGGGTGCGAACTCACGAATGCCGTCGCGCAGATCGGTGACGCTGTAGTCGATGGTGTGCGTGGCACCGCGCTCGCGACACAGGGCGAGCTTCTCGGGGCTGGACGCGGCGGCGATCACTTCGGCGCCGAGGGCCACGGCCAACTCGACTGCGGCCAGACCGACACCGCCAGCAGCGCCGAGCACCACCACTTTGTCGCCCGGTTGCACCTCGGCCACCGAGCGCAACGCGTGGTAGGCGGTCGCGTGCGCCACCCAGAACCCTGCCGCAGCAGTGAGGGCGACGCCCTCGGGTACAGGCCGCAACGCCTCGGCAGCCACCGTGACGTACTCGGAGAATGCGCCGGTGATCGTGCTTCCGAACACCCGGTCACCGACGACTAGACCCGTCACAGCTTCGCCGACTTCGGTGACGACACCGGCGAACTCGCTGCCCGGTGTGAACGGTGTCGGAAGCGAGACCTGGTACTTGTTCGCGCAGATCAGCACATCGGGGAAGTTCACGGCGGCAGCAGCAACCTTGACCTGCACCTGACCGCGCTTGGCGGGGCGCAGCGGTACCTCCTGCACGCGCAGGACCTCGGGCGGCCCGTACGTTTCACACACGACTGCTCGCATACATTCCCCATGATGTTCCCCGTGGGGTCGTGACCCGACCCACGCAGCTGCCAACATAGTTGACGATGACGTCAACAGAACTGTCCCCCTCCGAAGCAGTCGTACTCAGCGAGCTCGACGAGCACGGCGTGCTGCTGCTCACGCTGAACCGGCCCGAGCGCAACAACGGCTGGACAGTGGAGATGGAGGAGGCCTACTTCGGCGCCCTCATCGACGCAGCCAACGATCCGGCCGTCAAGGTCATTGTCGTTACCGGTGCCGGCCGCGCGTTCTGCCCTGGCCTCGACATGATCGCCCTCGCCGAATCCGCCGCCACCGGCAAGCGCATCGGCAGTCGCCGGTACCCGATGACGCTCGCCCGCCGCGTGCACAAGCCGATCATCGCCGCCGTCAACGGCGCTGCAGCTGGCATCGGCTTCATCCAGGCGTGCTGCGCCGACATCCGCTTCGCCGCCAGCACGGCGAAGTTCACCACCTCGTTCGCTCGCCGCGGGCTGCCCGCCGAACACGGCATTACGTGGGTCGTCGAGCGCATCGTCGGCTACGCCAATGCCGCCGATCTGATGTTGTCCGCACGTGTGGTGCTCGCCGACGAGGCACTGGCAATGGGCTTGGTGAACCGGGTGCTACCGCCCGATGAACTCCTGCCGGCGGCACTGGCGTACGCCCGCGACATCGCCGACAACTGCGCACCGATCTCGCT
>CAIXHI010000220.1 GCA_903919215.1 uncultured Acidimicrobiaceae bacterium | reverse complement strand
CATGACGACATCTCGACGCTGCTCGACAGCGCCCCGACGGCCGATGAGCCCGAGTGGCGACGCCTCCGCGATGACGCCGTGCTCGAGACCCTCTACGCCAGTGGAATGCGCGTCGCTGAACTCTGCGGTCTCGATGTCGCGTCGCTCGACCTCGCTGCTGGTGCGGCCACCGTATGGGGCAAGGGCTCCAAGCAACGGCGTGTTCCGCTGGGTAAGCCAGCACTCGAATCACTGCGCGCCTGGCTGTCTTTCCGTCACGATGTGGTGGCTGGCGACGCTGGCGACGCCTTGTTCGGCAACGAACGCGGAATGCGCCTCACGCCGCGCGACGTGCGGCGCATCATCGATCGCAGATCGCCGCGGCCCACGCATCCACACGCGTTACGACACACGTTTGCGACACACCTGCTCGACGGTGGGGCCGATCTGCGCTCGGTGCAGGAACTGTTGGGTCACGCAAATGTGGCCACCACACAGCGCTACACCCACGTCAGCAATCACCTGTTACGCGACGCCTACGCAGAGTCGCACCCGCGGGCATGAGAGGCGAACTGGATATCGAACAGTGTTGGGAGCGTTGGTTCGACCGACGCGACCCCGTGGCCCGCGACCGGATCATCGTGCACTACTCGCCGTTGGTGAAGTTCGTCGCCGGTCGTGTCGGTGCTGGCCTGCCGAGCAGCGTCGACCCGGGCGACCTCGTCAGCCACGGTGTGTTCGGCCTCATCGATGCTGTCGAGCGATTCGATCCCGAGCGCGGTGTGAAGTTCGAGACCTTTGCGGTGCCGCGTATTCGCGGAGCGGTGTTCGACGGTTTGCGCTCGCTCGACTGGGTGCCGCGTTCGGTGCGCAGCCGCGCCCGCGAAGTGGAGAACGCCTTCCAGAACCTGGAACACCGTCACGGTCGTGCACCCACCGATGTCGAACTGGCCGAGCATCTGAAGCTCACCAAACCCGAGCTCGAGAAGTGGCTGAAGTCGATTGCGTCCACCACCGTGGGTCCCCTCGACCGCGCGCTCGTGGCCGGGGCCGAACCGCGGGCGTTGACCGGCGACGTGCCCGACTCGCCGTCGGCGGTGGTGGAGGAGAACGAGGTCAAGCGACTGGTGAAGGTCGAAGTGCGTCGACTGCCCGAACGAGAGAAGCTCGTGCTGACGCTGTACTACGACGAAGGTCTGACCCTGGCCGAGATCGGCACGGTGCTCGGTGTCACCGAGAGCCGTGTCTCTCAGATCCACACCAAAGCCGTGTTGCACCTCCGTTCGCGCCTCAGCGCCACCGGCGTCGCCTGACCCTCCTCGCTGGCGGGGTGGCGGCATGATCGCCGCCCTGGTGGTGGCGGTGATGTCGGTCATCGGTGGCTGCCTGTCGCCACCCGTCCAGGGCCCTGTGTCGGTGCCGTTCCGAGCGCCGATCTGCCGCTACTGCGCTGGTCATCGTGGTCTTGAGTACCTCACTGCGCCCGGCACCCCGGTCGCCGCCGTGGCTCCCGGCACGGTCACGTTCGCTGGCCGGGTGGCCGGTATCGGCTACGTCGTGGTGCGTCAGTCCGACGGTGTGTTGGCCACGTACGGGTTCGTGGTCACCATGGTCGTGCATCAGCGGCAGTGGGTGCAGGGCGGTCAGATCCTGGCGCACAGCACTGATCGGGTGTACTTCGGGTGGCGTCGTGGTGATGTGGCGGTCGACCCGACCCCATCGCTCGGACACTGGCGTGCTGCGGCTCGATTGGTGCCCCGCGACGGCACTGCCCGCCGGCCCGTGGCGAGCCGTTTGGTGTGCCCGACCAGCGTCGCGACCGTGAGATCGGCCCGATAGCATCTATCGGCGGTCGTTCGTCCCGAACGGCCGAATCTCACGCACGTGCCCACCTGCGGTCGCCTCGGCGCTCGGGAACGTGTACCGCAACCGCAGGAGAGGAGCACACACCATGGCTGTTGTCACGATGCGCCAGATGTTGGAAGCCGGAGTTCACTTCGGCCACCAGACCCGCCGTTGGAACCCGAAGATGAAGCGTTTCATCTTCGGTGAGCGCAACGGTATCTACATCATCGACCTCGATCAGACGATGCAGCGCGCTGAAGCCGCGTACTCGTTCGTTCGCGATCTGTCCGCCAAGGGCGGCACGATTCTTTTCATCGGTACCAAGAAGCAGGCGCAGGATCCCGTGCGCACGTATTCCGAGAAGTGCAACATGCACTACATCAACGAGCGTTGGCTCGGCGGAATGCTCACCAACTTCGAGACGATCTCCAAGCGCGTCGCCAAGATGCAGGAGTACGAGCGCATGCGCATCGCCGGCGAGTTCGAGGCGATGCCGAAGAAGGAAGCTCTCCTGCTCAGCCGTGAACTCGAGAAGCTGCAGAAGAACCTCGGCGGTATTCGCAACATGGGTAAGCGCCCGGACGCCATCTTCGTGCTCGACACGAAGAAGGAGCACATCGCCGTCACCGAGGCGAACAAGCTGAAGATCCCGGTGATCGCCGTCGTCGACACCAACGTCGACCCCGACGTGATCCAGTTCCCGATCCCCGGTAACGACGACGCCATCCGTGCCAACGCACTGATGTGCCACGTCATCGCCGAGGCCGTGCTCGAGGGCCGCTACATCGCCAACAAGCGCAACCCGCAGGCTGCCCCGGTGGCCAAGCGCACCGCTGAGGACGAAGCTGCCTTCGCGACCGCCCAGAACGACGCCCGTCGTCAGGCTGCTGCTGCCCAGGCCGAGCGCGATGCCCGCGTGGCCGCCGCTGCAGTCGAGGCCGATGTCGCAGTCGAGGCCGATGTCGCAGTCGAAACCGATGTCGCAACCGAAGTTGAAGTCGAAGTCGCCACCGAAACTCCGGCAGAAGGCTGATCAAGAATGGCATTTACCGCCAAGGACGTACAGGCGCTCCGCCAGGTAACTGGCGCGGGCATGATGGACGCCAAGAAGGCCCTCGAGGCCAACGACGGCGACATGGAAGCCTCCAAGCAGTGGCTTCGTGAGAAGGGCCTCGCGGCCAGCGCCAAGCGCGACGACCGCGAGAACACCCAGGGCCTCGTGGCGCTGCTCATCGAGGGCAATGTCGGCGCAATCGTCAAGCTGAAGTCGGAGACCGACTTCGTCGCCTCCAGCGAGTTGTTCAAGGCCGAGGCCGCAGCGCTGGTCCAGCTGGTCGTCGCCAAGGGCGAGGCCGCAGTGGCCGAGCGAGCATCGATCCTCGACGACCTGAAGATCACGCTGAAGGAAAAGATCGAGCTCGGCGAAGTCATCCGCGTCGAAGCTGCTCCCGGAAACGTGATCGACAGCTACCTGCACCAGCAGGGTGGCCGCGGTATCAACGCAGTGCTCGTCGAAATGACGGGCGCCACGCAGGAGCTTGCTCACGATGTCGCTGTGCACATCGGCTTCGCTCGTCCGAAGTACCTCAGCCGTGACGACATCCCCGCCGACCTCGTCGCCCACGAGAAGGCCACACTCGAGACCCTCAGCCGCAACGAGGGCAAGCCGGAAGCGGCGCTGCCCAAGATCGTCGAAGGTCGCTTGAACGGCTTCTTCAAGGATGTCGCACTGCTCGAGCAGCCGTACGCCAAGGACGACAAGGTGAGCATCACTCAGCTCATCGGGTCGGCGTCCATCGTGAAGTACGCCCAAGTCGAGATCGGCTGATGTCATGACCTCCCCCCGGTGGAAGCGAATCGTCTTCAAACCGTCGGGGGAGGCCTTGGCCGGCCCTTCCGGGTATGGCCTTGATGGTGACACCCTCGACCTGACGGCGAAGGAAATCATCGCGGTCCGGGAGATGGGTGTCGACGTCGTCGTGGTCGTTGGTGGCGGCAACTTCTGGAGGGGTCGCCAGGGTGCCATGACCGGGATGGACGCCACACAGAGCGACCACATCGGCATGCTCGGCACTGTGATGAACGCGCTCGCACTGCAGGACGCGCTCGAGCGCAACGGCCAGGACACACGCGTGCAGAGTGCGATCGAGATGCCGCGCATCGCCGAGCCGTACATCCGCCGTCGCGCCATGCGGCACTTGGAGAAGGGCCGCGTCGTCATCTTCGCGGCCGGTACCGGCAACCCGTTCTTCACCACCGACACTGCGGCCGCACTGCGTGCTGCCGAAATCGACGCCGACGCACTGCTCAAGGGCACGCATTCTGGAGTCGACGGCGTGTACGACGCCGATCCACGGTTGGTGCCCACGGCGAAGTAGTACGAAGAGGTGAGCTACATCGAGGTCATGACCAAAGAACTCAAGGTGATGGATGCCACCGCTATCGCGTTCTGTCGCGACAACAAGATTCCGATCGTGGTGTTCGACATGGAAGGCCCGGGTGCGCTGCAGGCGATCCTGCGCGGCGATTCTGTCGGCACCATCATCTGCGACCGCTGAGCGCGAGAGGCCCTATGCACGGCACACGTGCCCCTGGGTCGGTACGCTGGCGCCGTGACTGATGAAACGATCCTCGACGCGCTCGAGAAGATGAACAAAGCCGTTGAGCACGTGCAGTCCCAGTTCACGACCGTGCGTACGGGTCGTGCAACCCCTGCCCTCGTGGAGCGGCTGCTCGTCGAGTACTACGGATCGCATGTTCCGCTGTTGCAACTCGCTGGCTTCCAGGTGCCCGAGGCCCGCCAGCTCCTCGTCAAACCACACGACCGGGCGACGATGCCTGCTATCGAGCGCGCCATCCGTGACAGCGACCTGGGGATCAACCCCAGCAACGATGGTGTGGTCATCAGGTTGAACTTTCCGTCGCTCACCGAGGAGCGCCGCAAGGAATACGTGAAGATCGTCAAGCACATGTCCGAAGACGGTCGCATTGCGGTGCGCAACGTGCGTCGCGATGCGCGCAAGCATCTCGAGGCGGCAGAGAAGGCCAGTGCGATCTCTGCCGATGAGCTGGAGCGCGCAGAGAAGGAATTGGAAAAGATCACTCACGAGCATGTGGAGCTGATTGACAAGGCCTTCGGGCGCAAAGAGCAAGAGCTGCTGGAAGTCTGATCGACCTGTTCGAGCAGACAACTTTTCGAGGAGGCGTTTCCAATGACTGACGATCCGTGGCGCAGGCGAGACGACGAGGACGACGATTTCGGGCCGCCGCTGTTCGCCGATGAGGGAGCGAGCGACCGCACAGGGCGCATCTCGTTCGGCAACGACACCGGCCAGTTGCCGCACTGGACGGAGCCGCCGACAGGTGAGATGCCCAAGGTGTTCCATGGCGCGCAAGAGCCCGATGCCGACCTCGATGTCTGGTCATCGTTTTCGGGGCAGACGCCCGTCTGGAGCGATGAGCCGACGAACCCCGAGCCGACCCGACTGAACCCGAGGTTCGAAGACCTCGACGATCTGTCACCGGTGTTCGAGTCGGATGAAGAATCACGCTTGGGCGAGCCGATTCCGTTCGAAGAGCCCGCGCCGGTGCGTCGCGAGCCAGGTCGCATCCAGATCGGCACTGATCCCACTGATGGAGCCATGTCGCGCCCCATGTCGCAGGCACGACGCCCGCGACCGGGTGAGCCCGGCGCGCGTGGTCCTCGTCCCATGCGTCCCAGCGCGCCTGGAGCATCTGGCCGCGGCTCGCGCGGCAAGTCGGTCGGCGGCACCAAGGGACGCGATATGCCCACCGCCATCGGTGTTGGCCTGGTGCTCGCAGTCGTGTTCATTCTGGCCTTGAAGACCAAGCCCTGGGTGGTGGCGGTCATCGTTGTGCTCGTGCTCGGACTCGCCGCAGTGGAGTACTTCGACCGGGTACGGGAGAAGGGGTATCAGCCAGCGTTCATCCCCGGCATCATGGCCTGTGTCGCTGCACCCACGGCGGTGTATCACTACGGAGTCGGCGCGTTGCCGTTGGTGGTGTTCTTCGCCTTCGCCGCATGCGCCGTCACGTTCGTCGGCGCCCCCGGCCTCGACTCGAACCCGATGCCGAACATGGCGATCACCTCGCTGGGTATCACCTGGATCGGCGTCCTCGGGTCGTTCGGCGCCGGCATCTTGGCGTACTCCAACATTCCCGGCGGCCGCAACATCGGCACCGACACGCTGTGCCTGTTGGCCATCGGTGTGGTCGCCAACGACGTCGGTGCGTTGTTCGTGGGCAGCGCAGTCGGGCGCACACCGCTCCGGCCATGGATCAGCCCGAACAAGAGCGTCGAGGGGTTCCTCGGCGGTGCTGTGATGACACTCGGCGCGATGCTGCTGATCGGGATGGCCGGCAAGAGCGACACCTGGCCCTCCACGGGTCATCTGCTGCTGCTGGGCCTCACCATTGCGATCATGGCGCCGATCGGCGACCTCACCGAGAGCATGTTCAAGCGCAACCTCGATGTGAAGGACTTCGGTTCGATCATCAAGGGTCACGGCGGCGTGCTCGATCGGTTTGACGGCTTCTTGTTCGTCATGCCGGCGGTGTTCTTCCTGATGGTGTACCTGCAGCCCTGGGCTGCCAAGTAACTCCGCCTCGGCGCTGACAGACTCTCTGACGTCATGAGTCCCGTACGCGTCGCCATCGCCGGATCCTCCGGTTCCATCGGCACACAGACCCTCGAAGTGGTTCGTGCGGAAGCGGGGCGCTACGAGGTCGTTGCGCTCGGCGTCGGCTCCTCCGTCGAGGTGCTGATTCAGCAGGCACTCGAGTTCCGCCCGCAGGTGGTCGCGGTCGCCGACCCGTCGCGCCGCGCGGAGGTCGCCGCCGCCCTGCCATTCGCGGAAGTGGTCGCCGACTTCGCCGACCTCGTGCAGCCTGCCGACGTGGTGGTGAACGCTGTCGTCGGTTTCGCCGGTCTGCAGGTAACGGTGCGCACACTGCGGGCGGGCAAGCGACTGGCGTTGGCCAACAAGGAAAGCTTGATCGCCGGTGCCCCGGTGGTGCAGCCATTGCGTTCGGTTCCCGGTGCCGAGCTGGTTCCAGTCGACAGCGAGCACTGCGCGGTGCACCAGTGCTTGCGATCATCGGCGTTCCCCGACCGTGAGCTGTCGCGGCTGGTGATCACCGCCAGCGGCGGCCCGTTCCGTGGCCGTACGGCCGACGACCTTGCCGAGGTGGCCGTCGAGCAGGCACTGGCCCATCCCACCTGGAAGATGGGGCCGAAGATCACCATCGACTCCAGCACGCTGATGAACAAGGGGCTCGAGGTCATTGAGGCGCACGAGCTGTTCGGCACGCCGTACGACCTGATCGAAGTCGTGGTGCACCCGCAGAGCGTGGTGCACTCGATGGCCGAGTTCACCGACGGCAGCACGATTGCCCAGTTGTCGATGCCCGATATGCGTCTGCCGATCGGCTACGCCCTGGCCTACCCGGCACGGATCGGCACACCGTTCGGCCGCATCGATTGGAGCGCGCTGCGTCGGCTCGACTTCGAACCGCCGGATACGGCCACGTTCCGCTGTCTCCCGCTTGCGTATGCGGCCGGGCGCATCGGCAGCACCGCACCGGCCTGGCTGAGCGCGGCGAACGAGGTGGCGGTCGATGCGTTCCTGCAAGGTCGCATCCGCTGGCATCAGATTGCCGAAGTCAACGAAGCCACCCTCGAGCGCTATGAGCCCAGCGCCGATTCCACGGTGGACGACATCGTGGCCGCCGACGCCCGCGCGCGTGTGGTGGCCCAGGAGGTGCTGCCCAGATGAGTCTGTTGAAGCTCAAACAAGAAGTCGTCTCGGGGGGCACGCAGTCCGCCGTCGCGCCAGAAAAGGCCGAACCCTCGACGATGGTCATCGGAACGTTGGCCTGGGTGGCGCTGTTCGCGTTCCTCGGTTGGACGAACCCGTGGATGTTGGTGTTCGTGCTCGGCCTGGCAGTGTCGATCATGCTGCACGAACTGGGCCACTTCTGGACTGCCCGCCGCAGCGGGATGAAGGCCACTCAGTTCTTCCTCGGGTTCGGCTCGCGGGTGTGGAGCATTCACCGCAATGGCGTCGAGTACGGCGTGAGGGCGATCCCGCTCGGCGGCTTCGTGAAGATCATCGGCATGACCAACGTCGACGAGGTGGCCCCCGAGGATGAGGGGCAGACGTACCGTCAAGGCACCTACGCCCGGCGGATGTGGGTGATCACCGCCGGTTCGGTCATGCACCTGATCATTGCGTTCGCGATCATCGTGCCCGTCTACGCATTCGCCGGTCGGGTGCAGGACACGAACGATGTGCATCTGGCCCGTGTCGTGGCCGATTCGCCCGCCGCCAAGGCCGGTCTGCTGCCGGGCGACCTGGTGGTGTCGATCGATGGTGTGGCGATGCACAACGCCGACCGCATGCGCGAGATCCTGGCCTCCACAGCGCCTGGAGCGTCGCTCACCATCGTGATCCTGCGCGACGGCGCGACGTTGACGATGCAACCGGTGCTGCAGCAGAACCCCAGCGTCACGGACAAGGTGCAGGGCTTCCTCGGTGTCTCGCCGACTACGGAGGATCGGGTCGCTGTCGGGTTGCTCGACGCGCTCGTGCAAGGTCCCAAGGACTTGTTCGTCGGCGTTGGTCAAGCCGTGCAAGGTGTCGCCAAGGTGCTCAACCCGGTGAGCGTCTACGGCCACCTGGTGGGCACGAACAAGGATGCGTCATCGCGTCCGGGCACGATCGTCGGGGCCACGCAGATGAGCTCCGATGTCGGCAAGTTCGACGGATGGGCGGGCATCCTCAGCTTGCTCGCCGCGGTCAACGTCTCGGTGGGCGTGTTCAACATGTTCCCGCTGCTACCGCTCGATGGTGGTCACGCCGCGATCGCCACGTACGAGCGCATTCGCTCACGCCGCAACCGTCGCTACTTCGCCGACGTCAACAAGTTGATGCCGGTGGCGGCGGTGTGTCTGGCCCTCATCGCGTTCATGTTCCTGACCGGTCTGTACCTCGACACGATCAAGAACTAGCCACTTCACCTGGCACACTGGCGGACGTGAGCTTCGAACGACGCAACACCCGCCAGATCCATGTGGGCAAGGTTGCCGTGGGTGGTGGCTCGCCGATCACGGTGCAGTCGATGACCACCACCAAGACCTCCGATGTGGAGGGCACGCTGCAGCAGATCTATGCGCTGGCGGCCGCTGGCTGCGACATCGTGCGCTGCACGTGCAACGAGACCGAAGCAGCGGAAGGTCTGGCGCAGATCGTGCCCCGTTCGCCGATCCCGGTGATCGCCGACATCCACCATCAGTACAAGATGGCGTTGGCAGCGATGGAAGCCGGTGTTCACGGCCTGCGCTTGAACCCGGGCAACATCCGCAAACCCGAGCACATCAAGGCCGTGGCCAGCGAAGCCAAGGATCGCAACTTGTCGATCCGTATCGGTGTGAACGGCGGGTCGCTCGACCCCTCGCTGTATGTGAAGTACGACGGTCTCAAGCCCGAGGCGATGGTCGAGAGCGCGCTGCACGAGATCTCGTTCTTCGACGAAGTTGGCTTCACCGATTACAAGATCAGCGTGAAGGCCTCCAACGTGCCGATGATGGTGGAGGCCTACCGCCAGTTGGCCGATGTCACCGACGCTCCGTTGCACCTCGGCGTCACCGAGGCTGGGCCTCTACCGGGCGGTCTGCTGAAGGCCACGGCCGGTATCGCCACCTTGTTGCTGGAGGGCATCGGCGACACCATCCGCTACAGCCTCACCGCCGATCCGGTGGAGGAAGCAAAGGCCGGTCGGCAACTGCTCGAGGCGCTGGGCCTGCGCGAACGCAAGAACGTCGACCTCATCGCCTGCCCGTCCTGCGGACGCGCCGAGGTCGATGTCATCGACATCGCCAATCGGGCGATGCAGGCGTTCGGCGAACGCAAGCTGCCGCTGCAAGTCGCCGTGATGGGCTGTGTCGTCAACGGTCCTGGTGAGGCCCGCGAGGCCGATCTCGGTATCGCTGCCGGCAACAAGCGTGGCCACCTGTTCGTGAAGGGGCGCAACGTCGCTGTCATTCCCGAGAGCGAGATGGTTGAGGCGCTCGTGGAGTGGGCCGAGTTCATCCACGAGCACGGCACCGAGGCGGCCATCGCCCGCGCCGACACCACGATCGCCGAGCGCGAAGCCGCCAAGGACCGCGACCGGGCACTCGGCGAACAGGGCATGGACGCGAATCACTCACACGAGAAGATCGTCGAGATCCGCAAGACGGTGGCTGGCGCATGACGGTCCACGTTCCGTTGTTCGAGTTCGACCCGTCGCCCGACGCAGTCATCAACCCATCCATCCACCGCGCGCCGCTGGGCTTCCCCCGTCATGCGGTGATGTGCTGGTTCGGCAACGTCGTGCGCGACCGCACCGCAGGTATCGAACCCATTCACGCCGTGCCGTTCGAACACGGCGACCACCCGATCTGTGTGATCGAGCATCGGGGTACACCGGTCGCGCTCGTCAGCCCCGGCGTTGGTGCACCCGCCGCTGTCAGTTCGCTGGAGGTCGTGATTGCCCTCGGGGCCACGCAGATCATCGGCTGCGGCGGTGCCGGCATTGTGAAGTCGGGATTCGACGTCGGCCATGTCATCGTGCCCACCGGCGCCGTGCGCGACGAAGGCACCAGCTATCACTACGCACCGTTCGATGTCGAGGTGGCACCGCACCCGCGGGCACTGGCGGCGATCGACGATGTGCTCACCGAGGCCGGTGTGCCGCACGACCGTGGTCTGGTCTGGACCACCGATGCGTTCTTCCGTGAGACCCCG
Organism: uncultured Acidimicrobiaceae bacterium; assembly: GCA_903919215.1. GTDB lineage: Bacteria > Actinomycetota > Acidimicrobiia > Acidimicrobiales > Ilumatobacteraceae > UBA668. The sequence continues at coordinate 3,544 of CAIXHI010000220.1, read as the reverse complement.
GCCAAAGTGGCGCGACGGCGCGAACAGGGCTGCCTGGTGGTCGATATGGAAGCGTCGGCAATGTTCGCCTGTGCGGCGTTCCGTGGCGCAACCTACGGTCAGCTGCTGTACGCCGGCGACGATGTCAGCGCAGCTGAATGGGACCACCGCCACTGGGACACACAGACCAGCGCACGCGATCGCTTGCTCGACCTCGCGCTCGACACCGTCGTGCGTCTCTAGCGCTCCGCTACGAGGTACACGGTGCAGAACCCGTCGAACTCCACGCTCTCGCCGGGGGCGAGGTACGCCGACTCGCCCCGGCTGAGTGGCGACGCATCGCCGTCGGTGCAGACGGCCAACTCGCGGCCGGTGGCGGTGTGTGGCAGCGGACCATCCACCTCGAAGCGCCACAGTTCGAATGGCGCACCAGGGGTGGGGTAGCGGTAGCGGAACTCGTCCACCTGCACGGGCCGCACCACCGGGTCGGCGAGGGGTTCGTAGCTCAGCACCGACAGCAGTTCGTCCACGTCGACATGCTTGGGGGTCAAGCCGCCGCGTACGACGTTGTCGCTGGCGCCCATGACCTCCACGCCGGTACCGAGCAGATAGGCGTGCAGGTTGCCCGGGCAGAGGAAGATGGCTTCACCGGGCTGCAGGTGCACCAGGTTGAGCAGGAGCGCCACCACAACGCTCGGCTCGCCGGGGTAGCGCCGGTCGAGATCTGCAACGACACTGCACTCGGGCGTTGCATTGGCCCGGCAGGCAGCGATCGTCGGTGCCGTGGGGATCGTGCCGCGGTAGAGGGCAGCGACGGTGGCCTGCAAGCCGTGCTCGCGCAGCTCGTCGGCCAATCCGGTGGCGCCGATGCTGCGCAGGAGCAGATCGCTGGCAGCCACCGGGCGGAAACCGCACAACGCGTCGAACGGTGAAATCGCGCACAGCAGTTCGGGTTTGGCGAACGGGTCGCGGTAGATGCGCCGCGGGTCGTCGACGGCGATGGCGGCGGCGTGCTCGCGGAGGTAGCCCTGCTGGGCCGTGGGCGCGTCTGGGTGCGTCTGCAACGAGAGCGGCTCGGCGGCGGCCAACAGCTTCAACAGATACGGCAGATCGCCGGCTACGGCGGACAGGGGAGTGCCATCGTCCAGCTGTGCCGGGCCGCTGGGGTGAGTGCCCAGCCACCACTCGGCCCATGGAGTGCCATCGGGCTCAGTGTCCAGCAAACGGGGGAGCGAAAACAGGTCGCCCCATGCATAGTGCTGCACGACTCCGGTGACGGTTCGCATATCTGGACGCTAGCCCCGCACCAGTTCAGAACAGGCGAAGCTCATCCGGACGCATGCCCCGCAACTCGTCGTAATCGACCTCGACGACGCGGAACCCGCGGGCCTCGGCCAGCACCTTCGCCTGCGGCTTCACCGACTGCGCAACGAACACGCCGCGGACGGCGCCGAGCGACGAGTCGAGGTGCAACCGCTCGATGTAGCGGGCGAGTTGCTCGACGCCGTCGATATCTCCACGACGTTTGACCTCGATGGCCACCACCTGCCCGGTGGTGTCGCGGCAGACGAGGTCGATCGGCCCGATTGCCGTCGGGTATTCGCGACGCACGAGCGTCAGACCATCCTCGATCGCGTGGGGTGACGCCGCGAGCAGTTCCTGTAGGTGGGCCTCGACGCCGTCCTTCTGCAGACCCGGGTCGTCGCCGAACTCGTGTGCCGTGTCGTGCACGATCTCGAGCAGAGTGATCGTCAGCTGTTCACCTTTGGGGTTGAGCACGATCCAGTGATCACCGTTGTCGGTGATCGTGTTCGGCGCGTTCATCCAATTGAGCGGCTTGTACGCACCCCCGTCGGCATGAATCGCAACGCAACCGTCGGCCTTCACCATGATCAGGCGCACGGCCTCGGGTAGATGGGCATCGAGCCGACCTCGGTAGTCGACAGTGCAACGGGCAACAACGAGACGCACGGGGGTCGACCCTAGTCACCGCGACTAGCGAGCGACGTGGTCGCGCATGCGCTTCTGGATCAGCTCGCGGCGGGCTTGCAGTTCGCGGTAGGTGAGTTGCTCCGTCGACGAGTCGACACCGAACCCGGCCTTGACGCTGTCCATGTTCAGCTCAACCGAGGAAGCCTCGATGCCGAGGTCGCGGGCGAGACGTTCACCGTGGCGTTCGGCGAACATCATCGAGATCTTGGCAATCTCGGCCAGCAGGTCGAGGTCGGGTGCCAGGCGGGCCATCGCCCCGTCGAGGAACACCATGTTCTTCACGTAGAGCATCAGTTCCTTGGGCAACCGTGCGCCGTAGCCCAGCAGGCTCTTCACGACCCGCTGCACTTCCGCCACCAGTTCCTCGCCCGTGAGCGTGGTGGGGTCGACAGTGGCCTGATCGAGGCGCAGGTCTTTGATCACCGCGGCGAGATCGGTGTCGGCGGGGAGCGCTCCGAGGTCGCGCATCGCGGCCATCTGGCCGGTGAGGTCGTTCGTGGTGGCCGAGATCATCAGGCGCAGGAATGCCAGACGACGCTCGCTGCTGAGACGGCCAACAATGCCGAAGTCGAGCAGTGCCGTGCGACCGTCGGCCATGACGAACAGGTTGCCGCCGTGCAGGTCGCCGTGGAACACGCCGTAGACCATCGCGCCCTCCATCAAGGCGACCATCGCAGTGCGTACGACCTCTTCGGTGTCGATCCCGGCTTCCTTCATGCCGACGACGTCGTCGAAGTTGAAGCCGTGCAGTCGCTGCATCACCAACACGCGGCGCGTCACCAGCGTGGGGTGCGGACGTGGGACCACGTAGCCGTGGTTGCCCAGCTCGTGCAGCATCGCCGCGACATCGACCATGTTCGCCGCTTCCATGCGGAAGTCGAGTTCCTCGACGATCGTCTCGGCGAACAGTTCCACCAATGCTGGTGGGTTGGCCAACGAGGCGATCGGGATTCGCCCTACCAGGAACGGAGCGATCCAGGCCATCACCTTCAGGTCGTGGCGCACCAGGCCGGCCACACTGGGCCGCTGCACCTTGACCACCACCTCTTCACCAGTGAGCAGCGTTGCGGCATGCACCTGAGCGATGGATGCCGCTGCGAGCGGTGTGCGGTCGAACGAGGCGAAGACGTCCTCGAGGCGGGCGCCCAGGTCGGCTTCGACCACGACGCGTACGACGTCGAACGGCTCGGCAGGAACCTGGTCGCGGCACTTCTTGAACTCCTCGACCAGTTCGGCGGGGAACAGACCCTCGCCGCTGGAGATGATCTGCCCGAGTTTGATATAGGTCGGTCCGAGGTGCTCCGCGGCGACGCGGAGGCGTTTGGAGATGTCGGAACGTCCGGCCTCGATCGTGGCGTAGCGACCGCGGCGCTTGCGCCACAACCATGGCAGTACGGCAGTCGCCAGCGTGCGCACCACCACGAAGACACGCTGACCGGGCGGCACCTTGCGTTCACGGGTGAGTTCGGGCACCTCGGCGCGGGCAGCAGCGCGCAGTTGAGGGGCCAGCGGTGCCCAGCGAATGGACTCGCGATCGAGCGACCACGGGCCTTCCTCGGTGAATGCGGCCCAT
>CAIXHI010000219.1 GCA_903919215.1 uncultured Acidimicrobiaceae bacterium | reverse complement strand
GAGCAGTTCGCCTCCGTCCAGGCCATCGCTGTGGAGGGCACCACCGTCGGCTGTGGTGATGCGTTCATCGCCGGCTTCCTCGCCGCGCAGTGGGCGGGCGCAGGACTCGAGGCGGCACTCGATCGCGGCCGCGCAGCCGGTGCTGCAGCGACGTACACGATCCGTCCACTCCCTGACCACGCATACGTGCCCACAACCGGATAACGTGACGTCGCTCGGCCGCCCGGTCATTCACCGTCGGCCCAGCCAAGCCTCGAGGGGAGGGCGCACACGCCGCCCGCCACCGACAGCCTGCACACGGCGACTCGCGGGGTTCGTCCACGGTGCAGCGGCCGCGTCACGCGGCGGAACGGACAACGATGGTCGACGCACGACAACTAGAAACTGCGATCTGGAGGATCGCCGACGGTCGCTCGACCGACGGCGATCTGGCATTGCTCCACGAGGACGAGCGAGCCTCGATCTACATCCTCGACCGCCTGATGGGCGAAGCCGAAGATGATCTCGCCGGTGCTCGCCACCTGCCCAGTGCAGAACGCGACCTGGTGATGGCCGACTTCGCCGACACGCTCGACAGCCTGAAGGCCGCCTACGTGCGCCTGCGCCCGCTCCCCATGGCGGCGGACCCGGATGCCTCCGAGGACGAGGCCCTCGTCTACGAGGAACTCGTACCCGAACCGGTGCTGCTCCAGGCCACGTGGGCCGACGGCCATGTGATCGTGTGGGCTGCCGGACGTGGCAGCCTGCCGGAAGACAACGAGGGTCTGGCCACGCGCCTGGAGGCCAGCGGCGGCCCGCCGCACGGCTGGGAGGTACACCCCGGTGTGCCACTGCCTGGCAACGTCACCGCGGAAGCACTGACGATCTCGATGCAGGATGCGCTGGGCTGGCTGGTCGCCGTCGGCGGCGGTGCCATGCAGGAGGGCATCGGTGCCAGCGTGCGCTGGTTGGGCCTGGCCGCCGTCGAAGGTGTGCGGCTGGTCACCAACGGGTGCATCGTCCCCACGCTCAAGGTGGGCCAGAAGACCCAGGGCCGCACCGGCGACGCACATGTCCGCTGGGCGCCGGCGCTCGTTGACAGTCCTGCCGTCGAGGCGCTGGCCAACGCGATGCCCGGCCCGGTCGTTGCGCTCGACGCCGCCGCCGGCCGGCCCACCACGTTGGCCGTCATCGGCGCCGTGATCGACACCATCGTCGGCAGCGCTGCCGGCCGCATGGAGTTGCCGGCCCCGCCCCCCACGGCCAACACGAACACCGACCTCGCCGACAGCGTGATCGCCCGCATGGGCGGCAGCATGTTCAAGGCCGATGCAACCATGGCGCTCGACCTCGGGCGGCGCCTCGACCAATGGGCCGGTTCGATCACCTCGTCGAGCAGGCCGCGCCTGATGGTGCGCCTCGACCCGCCCGACTCGGGTGGCGTGTGGTTGGTGTCCGTGCATGCACCGCTGGGCAAGGGCAAGCTGCTGCCGATCGATGCCGCGTTGCGCACCGAACACTCAGGTCGCCAGATCGCCGCCGAATGGGCGCGCCTCGCCCGCCTGTTCCCCACGCTCGACCGCGTCGGTCAGCGCCGTCGCGGACAACTGGCACTCAGCCAGGACGAAGCCTGGGACTTCATGACCCTGCGCGGACCATCGCTGTCGCTCGTCGGCTTCGATGTGCGCGTGCCCGCGATGTCACGTCGCAAAGCCACCCCGTCCCTGCGCCTGTTCGCCGAGACACCCACCGGTTCGGTGGTCGGCGCCCACCAGCTCAGCAACGTCGCCTGGACCGTGTTGTTCGACGATGTCGAACTCACCGCCGACGAGGTCAAGCGTCTGGCCCGCCAGGCCCGGCCATTGGTGCAGTCGGGCGGCAAATGGATCGAGGTCGACCGCGTCGATCTGGAGAAGGCTGCCGCCGCACTCGAAGAGCGGGAAGGCGTCCGCCAACTCACCGGTGCCGAGATCCTGCGTCAGAGCCTCGGACTCGATGGGTCGGGCCTGTCCGGTGGTGTCCAGGTGCAGGGCAGCAGTTGGGCGATGGACATCGTCCGCCGCGCCGCAGACGCACCTGCTACCGCCGTCATGCAACCCGAAGGGTTCGTCGGCGAGCTGCGCACGTACCAGGCCGAGGCTGTCGGCTGGTTGCGGTTCCTCGATGCATCCTCACTCGGTGGCTGCCTGGCACTCGACATGGGTCTCGGGAAGACGCCCACCATGTTGGCCCACCTGGCACGTAGCGCTGGTGACGGCCCCGTGCTGGTGGTGGCACCTGCCGCCGTCGTGGGCAACTGGGCCGCCGAGGCCGCACGCTTCACACCCGGCCTCAAGGTGCTCGTGCACCACGGTGCCGACCGTGCCGAAGAGCACGAGTTCGCGGGCGAGATCGCCGGTGCCGACATCGTCATCACTACCTACGCCACTGCCGTGCGCGACATGGATGCGATCGCGGCCATCGAGTGGTCACGTCTGGTGCTCGACGAGGCACAGGCGATCAAGAACCCCACCAGCGATACATCGTTGGAGTTGCGCCGAGTGAACGCTCGCACGCGCATCGCCCTCACCGGCACCCCGATCGAGAACGGTCTCGGCGACCTGTGGGCGATCATGGACTTCACCAACCCCGGCCTGGTCGGGCCGCGCCCGGCGTTCGTGGCGCAGATGACCGGCGACGGCGAAGCCGCACTGAAGGCACTCAACGGCATCCTGCTGTTCCGGCGCACGAAGACCGAACCCGAGGTCGCCCGCGAGTTGCCCGACAAGATCGACGAACTCGACCACTGCACAATGACCAAGGAGCAGATCGGTCTGTATCAGGCCGTGCTCGATGCGCTCGTGGCCAATGTGGAGGGTGAAGAAGGGGCCGACCCGAAGCAGGGCGCAATCCTCGCGGCCATCACCGCGCTCAAGCAGATCTGCAACCACCCGGCCGCGTACCGCGAGGACGGCGAGCCATTGGCCGGCCGTTCGGGCAAGCTCGCCCGCCTGGAGGAGATCATCGAGTCGGTGTTCGCCGCCGACGAACGGATCCTCGTGTTCACCCACTTCGCGTCGTGGGGTCGTCGCCTGGCCACTCATCTCACCGAGGTCTTCGGCCAGCCGATCGCGTGCTACGACGGCAGCCTCGCTCGCGGTGTGCGCGACAAGATGGTTGCCGACTTCCAGAGTGGCACCGGCAAGGGCGCCATGGTGTTGTCGCTGAAGGCGGGTGGCACCGGCCTGAACCTCACCGCCGCCAACCACGTGGTGCTCTACGACCGCTGGTGGAACCCGGCAGTTGAAGACCAGGCACGCGACCGTGCATGGCGTATCGGACAGGGCAAGACCGTCATCTCCCACCGCCTGGTGTGCCCCGGCACGGTGGACGAACGGGTCGAGGAGGTCGTCGCTGGCAAGCGCCACATCGCCAACCTCGTGCTGCCGAAATCGTCGTCCATCTCGGATCTCAACACCGATCAGTTGCGCATCGCACTCGGTCTGCGTCCCGACGAACTGCTCGCCGAAGAACCGGGCAGCGAGGCGGCCGCAATGGCACTCGTCAGCGGGGTGATGTCATGAACCAGCCACAGCAGAGCAAGTCGCGCAACAGCAACCAGCGTCGTCGTCAGCAACAGCACGGCAAGAAGCCGCACGCGATCGACGTGTGGCGCGCTGGCGGCGAACTGCCCGAAGTGCAGCGGATCCCGGCGCCCACCGACGTCGGCGCATTGCTGCGCTCACTGGGCGATCCGCCCGTCGGCAACGGCACCGCCGCTGGGCACTATTTCAACGCAGTGGTCGAACGCGCCGCGGCGGTTGCGCTGGCCCTCGCCGTCAGCGCCGACCTGCTCGCCACCGACGACTGATCCCGGCCCTCAGCCCAGGCCGGCAGCAAAGCCGTCGATGAGCGCGGCGATCCGGTCGACATGGGTCGACTCGTGCATCAGGTGGTCGCCGCCCTCCAGCACTACCAACGTCGCGTGGGGCATCTTGCGCTCGAGGTGCTGTCCCGCGCCGAGAAACTCCGGTCGGTCCTGGTCGCCCACCAGCACCAGTGTCGGCACCTGCATCTCGGCGAGGTGGTCCATCACCACCGAGTCGTGCTGCAGGTTCAGGTTGGTCGCGATCTCGGGCACCGCGAAGCGGTGGCTGTTGCGGCGTGATCGCTCGTTCCACGCCTCGCGCTTGTCCGGGTCGCGGAATCCAGGGCCGGTGTTGATCACCACGACGCCCTTGGCTGCCCCGGGGCGGGTGGCCGCGTGCGCCAGCGCCAGGTAGCCGCCCAACGAGTGACCCACCAACACGGCGGGTTCGCCCAACTGGGCGAACAACAGGTCGATGTCGTCGAGCGCACGGTCGCGGGTGTACTCGTTCGGGTCGTCGGGGACCGGAGAGTTGCCGTGCCCCAGCAGGTCGAGCGCGAGCACCTGGTGCTTCGCGGCGAGGCGATCCATCAGTCCCTGCCACGACGAGCCGGACAGACCCATGCCGTGCACGAACACGATCGGCGGCGAGCCGTTCCCTGCACGCACCACATGCAATCGCATCGTCGTCACCCTCCTGGCCAGCGCCGACCCTCAGCACTGCGCCGCCCAGCATGCCACCCCGCGCTCACTCCCCTCCCCGGTTGGGCGCGATTCATGTCGCCGCTGTCACTCCCCTCCCCGGTTGGGCGCGATTCATGTCGCTGCTGTCCGACCCAACTCCCACGGGCGCGCAAGCCAGCCAGCCGGTGCACGAATCGCGCCCGTGCGAGGAGGTGGGGCGGGGCGGGCAGCATGTCGACGCGGCGGCTCCAGATGTGACCAACGTCAGCGCCGCGTCCAACCCGCGTGTTGCCCGGGAGGCCCGCGACGCGACAACGTGGGCGGATGACCGACACGTCGACACCCGATCCTTGGCACGCCCGGCCGCCGTTGAGCTGGGACGGTGGCGCCGAGTTCGGGCCGTACATCGAAGCGGTGCGCGAGTTGCAAGACCTGATCGGCAGCACCAACCCACCGGCGGACGTGCTCGAGGCGATGAGCCGGCACGTCGACGAGTTGAGCGAGCTCCTGCGCCCGTACCGGTGTAACGAGTTGGACCTCATCCCTGGGCGACGCCGCGACCTGCCCGGTCGCGGCCACCCATTCCTGCCGCCCGCCATCTACACAGAGATTGGCGACGACTACTTGGTCGGGCGGGTGCGGTTCACGCAGTACTACCTCGGCGGGAACGGCGCGGTGCACGGCGGCGCGCTGCCGCTGCTGTTCGACGAGGTGCTGGGCCACCTGTGCAATCTCGGCGGGCGGAAGGTGGCACGCACGGCGTACTTGCACGTGAACTACCGATCGATCACGCCGGTGGACACCGATCTGGTGATCGAGGCGCGGATCGAACGCGAGGAGGGCCGCAAGCGCTACCTCAGCGGCCGCCTCATGCACGGCGACACGCTGTGCAGTGACGCCGAAGGCCTGTTCCTGCAGCTGCTCCCTGGCCAACCCTGACGTCGGCCGGGCGCGGCATGGTCGGCGTCGTCGGGCGCCAGCGATCAGCGTCAGCACAAGGCCGAGGACGACCAGCGCGAGGGACACCTCCAGCTCGGGCCACAGGTTGGCGCCGGTACTGGGCAAGTTCGGTGGCGGCGGGAAGGCGGCCACCTCGGGAACCATCGCGACCATGGTGCCCATGAGCACCTCCGCGGGGAGCGGCTCGGCGAGCACGAGTTGATCACCGACCGACACGAGCGTCGTCGAGAACGCCGACTCGGTACCGGGGTCAATGATCACTTTGTCACCGGGCCGGAACCAGCCCTGGCCGGCACTGCCCGCCGGATAGAGCTGCGCCAGGCTGAGAATCGGGAGCGAGGTGGTGCCCGCAGGAACGGTGGCAGTGACTGCGGTCTGCACGCCGACGACCAACCGCGCCGCCGGGTTCAACGCTTCCGGAGCGAACCGGACCGTCGCCTGGAGTGCGAGCGGTGGTGCAGCCGACGACGGCTCCCACACGCCGTTGACGAGCGTCTCGGGTCCGGTCGGGCCGATGCGAGTGGGCGGCGCAGTGCGGCCCATATCGGCGGGGAACACCGACGGCGGGGCGTAGTCCTTGTGCGCGATGTCGGTGGCGACCACCGTGATCGCACCACCGATACCCCAGGCGCGTGGGGCGTTGATCTCGCCACCGGCCAAGTGGACGAATTGCGCGCCCTTCTTGAAGTAGTCGCCGTTCTCGAAGCTCATTTGTGGATCGAACAGGACGGCCCGCAAGCGGCTACTCACACTGGCCTCGATGAGTGGCTCGGCGGCAGCGCCCAGGTGGTCCTTGAGCATCGAGGTCGCGGCCCCTTGGTTGAGCCACGTGAGCGTCGCCGAGTGCTGCATGTCGAGCGGAGAGAGTTGCAGGTCTTTGTAGATCTTGATCAACGTCTCGACGTCGGGCACACGACCGTTCGGGAGCGTGATCGCGACCAGGTCGATGTCGCCCACGATCGATTTCCATGTGCCCTCGAACAACTGCGGCACGAGCGCCTCGGGATCGGCGGCACTGGCCACCAACTGGAACTTCGTCGGCTTCACCTGGAACGCCTTACCCTCGTACGCGTCCTCCAGGTTGCCCTCGGTCTCGAGCGTGAGGTTCTGCACCTTGCCGCTCTTCTGCTGCAACTTGTAGCGGTCGCTCTGGAGGAAGTTCGCGTCGCTGGCGACCGGGTTCTGGCCTGGCGTCCCCTTGTCGCCGAACCATTCCTTGTTGCGCTTCTGCCAGCGGTCGACCACGAGATTTCGCTGGTCGGCGGTCAGCGGGGCACCTGTCGCCGGATCGACGAAGGAGTCCATCTTCGCCGACACCTGTTCCCAGCTGTTCGGTCGGCGCATGGCGACGACATCGCTCTCGAGCTTCTCGAATCCGAGGAAGATCTTGTCGATGTCGTTCACGCTCTTGGGCTTGATGAAGTACGGCTTCACCGTCGCCAAGCCCTGCTCGATCAGTTCGATAGCGCGCGCGCCCCGCGATCGGGCGTAGATGTTGACGCCCCACTTGCGCGCCACGGCAATCATGTAATCCTTCTGTGCCCGGGTGATGCCCATGCCCAGTGCGAGCATCCGGTCGGTGATCAGCGTGCCGGGCAAGATGCCGGCGAGACCCTTCTCAAGCTTGAGCCCGACGGCCTTGGACTGCTCGGTCAGGAACTGCTCGGCTCTGATGAACCCACGCGCGTCCTTCAGGCCGACGAGCACCTTCGCGACCGCGGCGTCGGTGAGCCACCCGACGCTGATCTCGCCGATCGCCTGGCTGGTGAAGCTGCCCAGGCCCTGCCAGAACGCGCCCGGGTCCGGGTCGTAGAGCGCCGCCGAGATGAGCTTCTCCACGACCTGGTTAGTGAACGTGAGGATCGCGTCGAACATCGCACCCGTGGCGTTCGGTGCCTTGACCAGCACGAAGTTCATTGCATCCTGCGCAAGGCCGTACGCGAACGCCGCTCGCTCCGCGAGCGTCATCTGGTACAGCTCGGTGCCAACCGACACCAACCCGTTGACAAGGCGTGAGCCGACGTTCACGAACGCGATCGACGCCTGTTCGGTCATCGTCGGGATTTCAGGGATCTTGGAGAGCACCCACGCGACCGTGTCCGCCGTGCCCTTCACGAACTTGATGCCACCCTCGGTGTAGCCGATGGCGAACCGCCCGAGGTACGACTCGGTGACGTCCGGACCGGGCAGCACCGGCGGCGTCATCGTCGCTGCCGACGCAGTGAGCGCGCCAACTGTCAGCACCTTGTCGACGAGCGCGTCGGGGTACGAGTCGTCGGGGTTGGGTGCGGCCACTTTCGGGACGACCGTCAGCCGCGACGAGAACGTCTCGCCCGGGCCGAACGTCTCGTTCTCGACCGTCGACGGGAAGCTGCCGACCACCTCTGTGCTCCCCGGGTCGAGGGTCGCGCGGTACGGAAGCCCCGCCGCGTACACATCGTGGGAGTCGCCAGAGGCGGCGCCGCGGAACACGGCGCTGTTGATGTTCTGCAGCCCGATAGTGGGCAGTTCGGCCATGACGACCTGATCGGTAGTGCGGTTCTGCACCTCGCCCAGCAACCCGAAGCTCTCGCCGGCCTTGACGATCTGGTTGGTGTTCCACGGCTCCAACCCACCCGGCAGGTCGTCGATCGAGGCGTCGACGATTTCTCCGGTGGCGGGCCACGGCTTCAATTCGAAGCGAATCAGGTACGTCGGGATCGAGGTGAGCTTGCCCGGGTCGGCCTGATCGACCTGTTCGACTGCGTCCTTCGTGTAGCGCACGAGTCCGCCCCACTCGATGTGGCCGTCGTCCTTCACGGTGACCGTGATATCGATCGTCGTCGACGCTCCCGGATCGAGATCGACGAGCGCGTACTCGTCGTTCAGCACCGGGTCTTTCAGCGCGACGACGTCGCCGGGCACATAGGTGCTGTGGGGATTGACCTTCTGCCACCCCGGCTTGCCGAGCAGCAACGCAACCTGGGTGATTGGTGAGGCCGACACGTTCTTCACGGTCACGTGCATCGTCACATCCGCCGGAGTTGGCCCGGCGTCGTCCTCGGCGAGCGTGATCTCGGGCGGGTCGAAGGTGATCGCGGCCTCGATCGTTCGCACACCCACCTCGATCCCGACGGTCGCGGACAATGGCCAACTGAGCCCATTTCCATCCACCGCCTCGCCGGTGGCGAACAGCTCGTCGACGCCAAGGCTGGCCCCTGCGTGTACGGCAAAGGTGATCGTCTTCGAGCCACCGCCCGGGATCGTGTGCGGTCCGCCGGCACCAGCGGTGGGCACCACCTCGAACAACCCGTCGCGGCTCGCCAGGGCCGGATCGAGCGTGACGGTGGCACTCTGGTCAGGACCGGTCGAGGTCAGCACGACGTCGACAGTGGTGTCCTTGCCCGGCGCCACCAGGGCGCGTGCGGGTTGGACGCTGATTTCGATTGGCGCGGTGGGCGGCGGCACGGGCAACAGGTTGAGGACCACCTGGTAGTACTGAGCCTTGTGGGTGAAGCTCTGCGGGTTGGCCGGATCGTCGGCGTAGAACTGCAGATACTGCACCGAAGCGATCAGGGTCACGCCGTGGGGTTGGTAG
>CAIXHI010000218.1 GCA_903919215.1 uncultured Acidimicrobiaceae bacterium | reverse complement strand
GAACTGCCGCTCAGCGCGAGCGGCAAGGTGCGCAAGCGCGACCTGGCGCTACTCGCGGCCACCCCACACATCACCACCAGCGTGCGGCACACGACCGCCCAGAGCGAAGGCGAAGCCTGATGGACCTACTTCCCAATGACGACGAAATGGCACTCACCGACGTGGTGCGCCGTTACCTTTCCGACCGCGCGCCGGTGACAGCGGCGCCACCTGCGCCACCCACGCCGGAGATGTGGAAGGAGTGGGGCGAACTCGGCTGGTTCGGCCTCGCTGCGCCGCCCGAGTTCGGCGGCGGAGGCCAAGGGATCGCGCAGGAGACGCTGGTGTTTCGCGAACTTGGGCGAGTCCTGCTGGGAGGGCCGCTGGTCGCGACGGTCGTGGCAGCACAGGTGGCGTTGGCCGCCGGCGATCAGCAGCTCGCAGCCTCGATCATCGCCGGCGAACGACAGGTCGCCTTCGCGCACTCCGGACCGAGTGGCATCACGTTGATCGATGGCGCCTGCGCCTCGCACTGCCTCGAGATCGGCGACCACGCGGCGGTGCTGCGCTCTGTAGACGTGGCCGGGCTCGTCGAGCGACCCTGCGCCGATCTGTCGGTGACACTGCACGTCGGTTCGCCCGGACCGACCGTGTGCGAGGTCGCACTCGACCACTACGACGCCCGCTCGCACGCGCTCGTGCTCGTGTCCGCGGCGCTTGTGGGGATGGCCGAGGCGACGCTCGAACAGTCATCGTCCTACGCCAAGGTGCGCGAGCAGTACGGCAAGCCGATCGGCGCCTACCAGGCCGTCTCTCACCGTTGTGCCGACATGGCCACCCGCGCTGACCTCGCCGCGATGCAGACGTCGCTCGCGGGCCTCTCGCTCGATGCCCGAACCCCCGACGCAGCGATGCAGGCGGTGACGGCGTACTTGGCGGCGCTGGACGCGGGTGTCGCCAACGCGGCCGACAACATCCAGAACCACGGCGGGATCGGGTTCACCATCGAACACCCTGCGTACCGCTATGCGACTCGGGCTTCAGTGCTGTCGCGTCTCGTCGTCACCAAGCGCGCCGCGCTCGATCTCCTGCTGCCGCCCGTATGAGCGCCGAACGTGACGAACTGGTTGACGTGGTCCGCCGCGCCGTGGGCGATCGCTCTGCCGCGCGCATGGTGACCGACAGCGGGTCCGCATACGACCCTGCGGTGTGGGACGTGTTGCACTCGATCGGCGTCTGGAGCCTCGGCCTGCCGCCAGAGATGGGCGGTGCCGGCGGCGGACTGGACGAGCAGTTGGCGTGCGCTGAGGTGCTCGGGTCGTTGGCGGTTCCCGTACCGTCCACCTCGGTGTGGGTCGCTGCAGCTGTGCTCGCAACGCTCGCTCCACCACCGGAGTTGCTCCAGATCCTCAGTGAGGGGAAGAAGCCGGTGGGTGTCCTACTTCCTGCCGACGCCGACGCAGTCGTCATGCTCGAAGTCGATGGTGGTCAGCTGTCCGGTGCGGTTCACGGAGCGATCGACGGTGCCTCGTTGTGCCATGCAATCGTTGCCGCCGCCGGACGGTGGTGGTGGATCGACCTGCGGACACCCACGGTCACGGTCACGATGCAGTCAGCCTTCGATCACACGCGACCGACCGCGGATGTGCAGTTCGCGTCGACGCCGGCGGTCGAGCTCGGCGAGGTCGACCCGGCCGCGGCCGGTGCCGACCAGGTGACGGCACTCGCTCGCGCGTTGCTCGCCGCCGACGCACTCGGCGCCGGGCGAGCCGCGCTCGAGCTCGCCGTGCAGTACGCACTCGACCGCCATGCGTTCGGCCACCCGATCGGTTCCTACCAAGCGGTGAAGCATCAGCTGGCCGACATGCTGGTGGCGGTAGAGACGTCGGCGTCGGCGGTCGCCGGCACCGCATGGTCAGCTGTCGAGGGCTTCCCCGATGCCACAGCCGCGCTCATTGCCAAGAGCACGGCGTGCGCCGCAGGCATGCTGGCGACCAGGAAATCGACCCAGATCCACGGGGCCATCGCCTGCACATGGGAGCACGACCTGCACCTGCTCATGCGGCGGGCGAAGTTCGACGAACTCGCGTTGAGCAGCCCGGGAACGCTGCTCGACGAGCTCGGCGCGTCGCTGGTCGCCGACGGCGCGGCCGGTACGCGTTCCGGCGGGTCGCCGGCTCGCCCGCTGTTCGCAGTCGACGCCGACGATCAGGCGTTTCTTGACGAGCTCCGCACCTGGTTGGCCGCTGAGCTGACCGACGACTGGCGTGCGCGGTGGCGTGACCGTGACGCTGGTGCGCGCCGACGTGCCTTCCGCGAATGGCAGGGGTTCATGGCCGACGCCGGGTGGGTGGGCATCCACTGGCCGGTCGAGCACGGCGGGCGTGACGCCACGTTGGCCCAGCAGGTGATGTACCACGCCGAACTCGCCGGCCAGAACGTGCCCGGCTTCATCGGCAATCGCGGCCTCAGCCTCACCGGCCCCACCCTGATCGTCCACGGCACACCCGAACAACGGCAACGCTTCGTGGAGGCCACCAGGCGTGCCGACATTCTGTGGGCCAGCGGTTTGTCCGAGCGCGACGCCGGGTCCGATCTCGCCGCACTCTCCACACGCGCGGTCCTCGACGGCGACGAGTTCGTCGTCAACGGCCACAAGATCTGGACCACGAACGCGCAGTTCTGCGAGTGGATGTTCACGCTCGTGCGCACCGGTCCGCTCGAACCCAAGCACGACGGGATCAGCGTGCTCCTGATCCCGCTCGATGCACCGGGGGTCACCGTGCAACCGATCCGGCGCAACGCCGGCGACCACCACTTCAACGAGGTGTTCCTCGACGATGCACGGGTATCTGCGACGAACCTCGTCGGCCCCCTCAACGGTGGCTGGAGCGTGGCGCGCACGACGCTGTCGCACGAGCACCTCACCAACTTCCTCGGCGCACAGCTGCGCCAGAGCAAGGTGGTGGAGCGGATCATCGAACGGGCACGAGATCGCGGTCGGCGAGGTCAGCCGATCGATGCCAGCCTGCGGCGCAGGATCGCCGAATCGTGGGTCAACTCGGAAGTGTTGCGGCTGCACGGTATGCGCAACGTCACCCGCACGCAGGCG
>CAIXHI010000217.1 GCA_903919215.1 uncultured Acidimicrobiaceae bacterium | reverse complement strand
GGGGGGTGGGGGGCGGGGGCTGGTGGGACGAAGCTCTGGGCGCGTGGTCCGGTGTGGACACAGTTGGTCGCGGGGCGGAACCCGGGGAACGAAGCGTGCAAACTCCATGAGGTACGCACAGGAGATCCGACGTCATCTGACGTGAGTGAGGGGCCCATCGATGTCTGACTACGAATCAATCCTCGTCACGTCGCCGGTGCCTGGCGTTGCCCAGGTCACCCTCAACCGGCCTGGCGCAGCCAACGCGCTGAGCCCGGGGTTGTTCAATGAGTTGGCGGCAGCACTCAAGGACATCGAGAAGGACGACGAGATCGGGTGCTGGATCCTGACCGGCGCGCCGCGGCTCGATGGTCGGCCGTGGTTCAGCGCCGGGGCCGATCTGAAGGGGTTCGCGACGCGGTCACCCGGCGACATCGACCCGTCACGGGTGATCAACGACATCGACGACTCGCTGAAGCCCTCGATCGCCGCGATCGACGGTTTGTGCACCACGGGAGGGCTCGAGCTCGTCCTGGCCTGCGATATGCGCGTAGCCGCGCACACCGCACAGTTCTGCGACTGGCACCTCAGCCGCCTCGGCGCAGGTATCGGCGCATGGGGTGCCGCGACCCGACTGGCACGGTTGGTGGGCACGCCCAAGGCGACAGAGTTGCTGCTCACGGGTGATCAGATCGACGGTGCCGAGGCCGCGCGGATCGGTCTCGCCAATCGGGTGGTGGACTCGTCCGACCTGCTCGCTTCCGCCGTCGCCCTCGCCGCAACGATCGCCAGCAAGCGTTCCGAGGGCGTGCGGCTGACGATGGAGTTCCTCAATCAGCAATCGATGCTGAGCAAGCACGAGGCCCTGCGCTTGGCGGAGCGGATCAGCTCGGTCATGAGAATCGATCGCCGGTTTCCGGACATGATGCAACGCGTTTATGAGCGCGACAAGGAATGACGTGATGCTCCACGCACCCACGTCGGTTTTGACTGAGGAGGTCACCCATGGCTGAGGACAATTGGCTCGGGCCGGTGTCGGTCGTCAACAGAGAGGCGGTCGAGGGCAGCTGCCCCGAGTGCGGCGGCGCGCAACTGCAGCGCTACCCGGTGCTCTCTGACGGTGGCTGGTTCATGGCGACGAAGTGTCAGGACTGCCTCCACTCGTTGGAGCGCACTCCGTGGAACAGATTGGGGTACATCGTGCTGCCGGAGGATTCGATCCTGTGAAGCGTCTCGTTGCTGTTGATGTCGGTGGCACGTTCACCGATGTGGTCGCCGTCGAGCACGGTGAGACCACCCGTATCTACACGTCCAAGATCGCCACCGACCTGGTGGCCAGCGAGACCTCGGTCTTGGCCGGTGCCAAGGAGGTGGGTGTCGACCTTGCGTCGGTCTTCAACCTCGCGTCCACCGCCGGCTTGAACGCTGTGATCACGCGCAAGCTGCCCAAGATCGGCGTGCTCGTCACCGAAGGCGAGCGAGATGTGCTCGACGGCGGCAGCACCGGCCGACCGGTCGAGTTCCTCACCGACCCCACGTGGCATCGTGCGTTCTCCGATCGAGCGCGGCCGCTGGTGCCGCGGTACCTGCGCCGCGGCGTGCCCGAGCTGCTGGATCACCACGGCGCGATCTATCGCCCGCTGGATGAAGACGCCGTTCGCGCGCAGTTGCGGGTGTTTCAGCGTTGCGGAGTGCAGGGGATCGCCGTCAGCCTGAACCGTTCATGGATGAACCCGGTGCACGAACTGCGCGTGCTGGAGATCGTGCGCGAGGAAATGGGCGACATCGAGTGCTGCATCTCCAGTGAGGTGTCGCCGCTCTCGCGTACCTACCCGCGGTTGCTGTCCACCGTGGTGAACACGTTCATGCGACTGCTCTACCGCACCTACACGGCGCGGCTCGAGGAAGGGTTGCGCGACCTGAAGTTCGAAGGGGCGTTCAACTACGCCGACTGCCGGGCAATGCTGGTGCCGGCGGCACACGCGATGGAACGGCCGTACCGCCTGGTTGCCGGCGGCCCCGCCGGTGGCACGGTGTCGAGCGCGCACTTCGGCTCGATGATCGGTGACGGGAACATCATCTGCGTCGACGTCGGCGGCACCTCGTGCGACATCAGCGTCGTGCTCGACGGTGAGCCGTGGGTGAGCGCGACGTTCGAGCTGGAGTTCGACCTCGAGGTGAACGCGCTGTCGGTCGACATCATCACGCTGGGCGCTGGTGGCGGCAGCATCGTCAGCATGACGCCCACCGGCGACATCAAGGTGGGCCCCGAGAGTGCGGGCGCGTCGCCCGGCCCGGCCTGCTACGGCAAGGGTGGCGTCTCGCCGGCCACCACCGACACTGCGCTGCTGATGGGCATCATTGACCCCAACGGTTTCGCCGGTGGCGCGATGAAGCTCGACCCGGCGCTGTCGTTGCAGGCGTTCGAGAACCTCGACACGAAGATGACGCTCGAGCAGCGCGTCTCGTACGCGTGGCGCATTGCGCTGAACAACGTCGCCGAAGGCATCTTCAACATCGCGATTCGTCGCGGCATCGACCCACGCGACTTCTCGCTGATGGCCTTCGGGGCCGCTGGGCCGATGATGCTGCCCTCGATGCTCGACCTCGTGCCGCTCCGTCGGGTGATCGTGCCTCCGCACCCCGGCCTGTTCAGCGCGCTGGGCCTGCTGAGCTCCGACCAAGTGTTCACCGAGGAGCGCAGCGTTTCCTGCGACCTCAACGAGGCTGGTATGGCTGTGATGGAGGAGACCTTCGCCGCCCTGGAGGCGACGTTGGCCGCACGAGTCGGCGGTTCGGAGAGCGACGTGCGGTTCGATCGCAGCTTCGACGGCCGCCTGCAGGGGCAGGGTTGGGAGACGCCGTTCGTCCCCGCTCCGGCGCCCATCACTGCCGATTCGGTGGAAGCACTCACGACGGCGTTCCACGATGTGTACGAAGTACGCAACGGCAACCGCTTCGCGATGCTCCCCGTCGAAGTGCTGACGCTCCGCGTCAACGCCGTGGTGCCGGCCATCAAGGTCGACTACCCGCCGGTGGGCAACGCCGCCGAGGGTGACAAGCCCACCGGTCGGCCGATGCCCATCCGCTACCTGTACGGCGACGCCGTGGAGGCGATCGAGTACGACCGCAGCCTGCTGCGCACCGGACATCGAGTGCCCGGTCCGGCCATCATCCGTGAGGCCATGTCCACCACGTTCATCCCTGCCGGCCACGAGGCTGTCGTCGGCACCTACGGCGAACTCGTCATCGAATGACTTCCGAGGAGACGACCCAGATGTCAACCAACACCTCGTCCAGTGCGGTGCGGCTGCGCGATATGAGCGACGCCGAGTTCATCGAGCGCTACTCGTGCGAACGCTTCACTGCCACGGTGCTCTCGAACCGATATGCGTTCGTGATCGACAACATCAAGGATCAGTTGATGCGCACGGCGTTCTCGCCGATCGTGCGCGCATCCGACTTCGCCGCGGGCCTGTCGGGCCCACCCGAGATCGGTTGGCCGATGGCCGCGGTCAGCCAGACGGTGCCGCTGCACGTGGGCTCGATCCCCGATGCGGTACGCATCACCCTTGAGGAGTACGGCCTCGAGAACCTCGCCAACGGCGACATCATCGCCTGCAACGACTACTACCGAGTCGGCACGCACCTCAACGACGTGGTGTTCATCCGCCCACTGATCCTCGACGGACGACTGCTCGGGGCACTGGCGCTGCGCTGCCATCAGATCGACATCGGCGGCAAGGCCCCCGGTGGGTTCCAGGCGTCGAAGATGAACCGCTACGAGGACGGCCTCACGCTCCCTCCGATTCGCCTGTTCCACAAGGGCGAGCCGGTGAAGGAAGCGATGCGGTTGTTCTTCTCCAACACCCGCTTCGCCCCGTTGATCTACCAGGACATGCAGACGATCAACGCCTGTCTGAAGATGGGCGAGTCGCTGATTCTCGACTCGATCACCAAGTACGGCGTGGATGCCTACCTCGGCGCGATCCGGTACACCGACGACGTCTCCGCCGAGACGATGCACGACGCCCTGGCCAAGCTGCCCGACGGCGTGTACGAGGGTGAAGAGGTGCTCGACACCGACTTCTTGCCCAACAGCCCTGAGTACCGCATCAAGATGCGGATCAACAAGCGTGGTGGACGCGCGGAAGTCGATCTCAGCGGCTCATCCATCGCGGCGCGTTCGGCGCTCAACTCGTCGTGGCCCGATGCCCGAACCGGCATCGCCCTCGGGCTGAAGTGCCTCATCGACCGCTACAGCCGTTACACGTCCGGGTCGCTGCGCCCCATCGACGTGGTGCTGCCGCCGAACTCGATCGTCAACCCCGATCCGCCGCACGCGTGCATGTACTACTTCGAGGTCACCCTGTCGATGATCATGGCGGTGTTCAACACGTTGAACGCGGCGCTCGGCGAGGATGCCGTTGCTCACGACAGCGGCCCACAGGGAATCGGAACCGTCTCGGGTGCCACCGACGACGGAATGGCCGAGATGCTGTTCAGCGGCGCCTACAAACTCGGCCCAGATGTGGGGCACTCCAACACGCCATGGGGAGGTTCCCGGTTCGGTGACGGCATGTCAGCCGCGTCGACGCATCCGTTCAACGTGCGCATGACCTCCGACGAAGCCGTGCACAACCCCAGCGCGACGCTCAGTGCGGTCACGATCTCCTCGGGGATCATGCCCGACAGTGGTGGGCCGGGGAAGCACCGTGGTGGCGCCAGCCGCTACATCGACGACATGTGGCTCGTGCCCACCCGTCAGTCGTCCACCAACGCGCGCACCAAGCGTGAACGCCCTGGGGTGTACGGCGGCAAGGGCGGCCGCCTCGGTGGCGTGTGGCTGTGGTCGGGCGACACCAATACGTTCGGTTTCGACAACCAACCGGCCGCTGCGCTGTACGGCGAGGCGTATGCCTCGTCACGGCCCGTCATCGGCACATGCAACCCGGTCACCCACGAGCCCGATCCCAACGGCGTCTACTTCCACAGCGAAGTGGCCGTGCCCGCGCCGATCGGTTCGGTGGTGCGCACCGTCACCAACGGTGCCGGTGGCTGGGGCGACCCGTTCACCCGCGAGATCAGCGCTGTGGTGGAGGACGTCCGCGATGGCTACGTCACCATCGGTGGCGCAGCGCGCGACTACGGCGTGGTGATCACCGGCGACCCGGAGAACGACCCCGAAGGTCTGATCGTCAACGAGGCGGCAACGAGCGCGTTGCGTTCAGCGCCCCGTTCCTGAGCACGAAAGTAGATACACCACATGTCTGCAGCGGCAGAGTCAACAGAACAGTCGCCTCCACGCAAAGGCGTTCGCCTCACCTCTGATGAAGCCTGGCAACGGATCGAAGCGTCGCATACGGGGATCATCACCACGCTGCGACGCGACGGTGTGCCGATCAGCCTGCCCGTCTGGTTCGTCACCTTCGACCACCAGATCTTCCTCTCGACCCCGGCCGGGTCGAAGAAGGTCGTCCGTGTCCGCAACGACTCGCGGGCCTCGTTCCTCATCGAAGGCGGCGAGCGGTGGGCCGAGCTCACGGCAGTGCATCTGACGGGCACGATCTCGCTGCTCGAGGACGAGCAGTTGTTCGAGCGGATCGATGCGGCCTCCCACGCCAAGTACGCCTCATTTCGCACATCGCGTTCGGAGATGCCGAGCGCGACTCGCGACCATTACGCGAACACCAAGGCGTATCTGCGGTTCGTCCCGGATCCGCGCATCGTGTCCTGGGACAACTCGCGCCTGTTCTCCTAAGGCGTCACTTGCTCAGGTAGGTGGGGTGAGCCGGCGGGTGGTGCCGTGCACTGAAGCGATCTCTCCCCAGGCGAACCAATGCGCGGGCTCGCGAGTGTCGCCGCGACGTCGCCAGCGACCCTCGATCTGGGGGTTGGGGATCGGCATCAGATCGACCATCCGGCCACGGGGATCGGGCAGGAACTCCCACTGCTGGCCACCGGCGGTGAGATCGATGCGAGTGGGCCACGGGCCCTCGCCGTCCAGCGTCACCTCGCCGCCGATGTCGGTGCTGGTGACGACCGAGCCGTGCTCGTCGTAGACGACTGCGAAGCCGAGGTGGCGATGTCCGAGCATGAAGTGGCCGCCCTCGAAGCTGCCATCCAAATAGCGCGTCGCCCACGTGTACCAAACGAGCTCGGCCTCGTCGCCAATGAAGATGTCGTCCTCGTAGATCACGCCGTCCATGTACAGCTGGTCCATCGGGATGAAGCCGCGGACTTCTCTGTCGAGGATCCGTCCCTCGACCTCGAAGATCTGCGAGACGTAGTACATGCCCTTGTCGGTATCGGGCAGGTGCCAATGCAGGCCCGGCTTCACCGCGGTGCCGGTCAGTTCGAGTACCCCGTCCTCGACCCAGTGGAACGTGTCGGCGGTGACGCTGATCGCGAACGGCTGACCCTGGGCGTCCGGGCCGCTGGCGAACTGCACGACGCCGTCGTCGAAGCTGCGCTGGACACCGAAACCGGTCGCCGAATGCTTGCTGGCACGGTTGACGTGCATCGCGTCTGAATCGGCGTTCGTCTGCAGGAGCAGCTTTTCATGCCCGCCGTCCCCACTCATGAATCGACGCATCGGACTCCAGATGTTGCCGTCGCCGTCGCGCACGCTGCCGTACACGAATGTCTGCGACGGTCGCAGCCCGAGGATCGGCTCGGTGCCGAGGTAATCGCTGGGGCGCATCTCCACCGCCCCAGCGACGCAACTCCAGTCGAACTGCCCACGCCCATGGCGTGTTGTCGTGCTCATATTTCTCCCTAGTTCGATCAGCGGATGAGGTCGCCGGCGAGGTCGCCGATGGTGATCAACCGGTTGCGGCCCGCCGGCGTGTAGTCGTAACCCGACATCGGGTAGCCGTTGGTGAGGAACGCGAACGACACACCGCTCTCGGGATCGATGAAGCCCAACTGGCAGGGAGCGCCACCCGAACCGAATGTCGTCGGCGAGGCCGTGCGCGGCATCCAGTCGCCGGGGCTGTCGCCGGTGACGGTGCAGAACAACGCCATGTGGGTGACGATGTCGCTGCCGCCGTACAACTTCTCGCCGGCCGCGGCTGCGCTGTTGTGTGTACGGCTGCCCTCGGCAACGGCCTCTGGTGTCCACAAACCGCTGGTGAACAGGGCCTGGTAGAACAGCGCCACGTCGGCGGCGGTGCCGACCATTGAGTGGCTGGGTTCACCCGCCGCAAGGATGTCGGCCTTGGCGAGGTACCAGGGGCCCCATGGGTCGACTTCCTGATCATCGCTCGTGCGGTCGATCGCCACCGGCCAGGAGATCGTCTCCTGCTGACGTGCTTCGGGCACCTTGGTCTCCAGGGTGAGACCGAGTGGCTCGGCAATTTCCTGGCGAAGGTACTGCGAGAAGTCGAGGCCGGTACGGCGCTCGACGAGTTCGCCGATGATCCATGCCGCAGACGTGAGGTGGTACTGGAACTGCGCGCCCGGCTCGTACGACAGCTTCCAGCGACCGAAGGCCTCGAGCCGCTGGCTGCGGTCGAGCATCTTCGGGTAGCCGAGGGGAGCGAACGGGAAGCCGGCGGTGTGGGTGAGTACCTGGTGGACGGTGACGACTTCTTTGCCGTTGGTGCCGAACTCGGGGATGATGTCGGCCACACGCTCGGAGGTGTCGAGCACACCCTCGCCGATCAGCTTCCAGACGATGCCGGCGACGACACCGCGGCCGACCGACTGCAGGATGTAGCGCAGATCAGGCTTCGAATCACCGATGGTCTCGAACGCCGCGAGCTTGCCGTGGCGGGCCACTGCGACCTGCACCGACGACAACGGACCGTGCTCGACCTCGAGGCGCACGCGACGCAGCAACACGTCGAGGCGCGCCGGGTCGACACCGGCTGCTTCCGGGCCGACGACTTGGGTGGACATCTTGCTCATGTGGTCTCCTGTGAGGTCAATCGCTGACGAGGGTGAGCCCTTGGGCGTTGAAGAAGTAGCCACCGGCGGTGATCAGCGCGGTGCGGGCGCCGGCAACCTGGCGCTCGCCGGCGAGGCCTTGCAGTTGGTGGACAGCCTCGCGGATGTGGCCCGATGCCTGGCTGCCACCTTCGGAGAGGGCGCCGCCGTGGGGGTTCACCGGGATCCGGCCATCGATCAGGATGCGTTGCTGCTCGGCGTTCCAGTTGGCCTCGACGAACTGGCCGCCCTCACCCGGACCACACCACCCGGTGTTCTCGAACCAGTTGAGGGTGATCGGCGTGAAGCCGTCGTAGGGGAAGTAGATGTCGGTGCCGTCGGTCCAGAAATCGCTCTTGGCACGCAGTGCGTCGACCACCACCTGTTGCCCGTGGTTGCGCAGACTCGGTGTCTGGTCTTCCTGGTTCTTCTCCACCATGCCCAGGGTCACGGCGTTGACCAACACCGGCGGAAGGGCCAGGTCGCGGGCACGCTCGGCGGTGGTGATGATGAATGCATCGGCGCCATCGACCGGTAGATCCATATCGAGCATGCACAGTGGCCAGCGGATCATGCGCGCCGAGAGGTAGTCCTCCATCGTCAACGGCGTGCGCTTCGCCGCGCCCGGATTGCGGGCTGCGTTGCTGCGGTCGTTGATCGCCACCAGCCCGAAGTGCTCGCGTGGCACGTTGTACTCGTGGATGTAGCGCGAGGCCCAGGCGGTGTAGCCGACTCCGCCGAAGATGCTCTCCGGGCCGGGTCCGGAGCCCGCCGGCATCCCGATGCCGCGGAACGGATCCTGCAGGGAGGACGCGGTGTTCCAGGGCAGGCGATAGGGCGTGTGGTAGACGAGCACGGTCTGGCACAGGCCGCTGAACACCGCCGCCGTGGCCACCGCGACGGCGTTGACCACGGGCATCACCGGGTTGTCGAACCAGGTGACGCGCGGGATGCCGAGCATCGTCTGCATCTCCGGCGGTGATGGAACCATTCCGCAGATGCCGTCGATATCCGCCGCGGTGAGACCGCAGGCCTTGATCACGTCGGTGCATGCTTGTGCGGCGAGCGAGGCCTGACTGCGGCCAGAGTTCTTGGCGACGAAGCCGGTGGTGGCCGCGCCGGCGAACGCAACAGCGTTCTTCATCGGGTTGTGACTGCTGATCGTGCTCATGACGCTGCCCCTTCGGTGAGACGGAATACGGGCAGTGGCGTGCCTGCGCGGTCGATCCAATCGAGCGTCACCCGCTTGCCGATGACGATGTCGTCGTTGGGGGCGCCGATCACGGTGCTGGTGAAGCGCAACCCGGGCTGCTCGTCAAGTTCGATGGTGGCCACGGGGTACGGCGTGCTGTAGTCCACGCCGGGAGCCGGTGGCCCCTGGTAGAGGAACACCACAAGGTGAATGGTGCCGGTACCGGCGACCTCGGTGGGGACGACTGCCGTCGACCAGCACTTCGGGCAGATCGGGAACGGTGGTTGCTGCCACGTTCCACAATCCGTGCAGCGGTTGATCAGCAACCGTCGCTCGAGACGACCGCGGTAGTGCGCGGCGCTGTCGTGGGTGAGCGGCTGCCCTGGGAACAACCGAACCAGGTCTGCGTCGGTAATCAGATCGGTCACTGAATCCCCCTTGTTGTCGAACGAATCAGCTCAATCATATAACTCTGTCCATCTGCGGCAGGAGTCGTGCGTCAGGTGAAGGCCGGCATCACTTCGCGGCTGAACATCTGCATCATCTCCGGCGACGGATCGCCACCTGTGGACACCAGGATCTGCTCGCAGCCGGTCTCGGCGATTGCCCGGCGGATGCCGGCGATGCAGTCGTCGGGGGTTCCGGCGATGAGCATGTCGTTCCCCATCTCGGCGAGCGAGATCGTGCCCTTGTTGGCTGCCTTGAGGGACGCCTCGGTGGCGTCGCCGCGCTCGGTGGGAGCCTGCACGCGGGCATAGCCGCGCAACATCTGGTAGATCGTCGGCAACCACGTGGCCTCCACATCGGCGCGGGTGGCACCGAGACCCACCAGGCGCATCAGCGCCACCGTCGACGTTCGACCATTGTCGGCCGCGAGCGCCCGGTACTCGGCCAGCCTCGGCACCAACTTCGGCAGACGGTCGGAAAAGCCGACGATCCAACCGTCACCCAGCCGAGCGGCGCGGTGCATCGCCGCGTCGCTGTTGGCACCGACCCAGATCGGGATGCCGGGTTGTTGCACCGGGCGCGGTGTGAGCGTGACGTCGTCGAACGAGTAGAACTCACCGTGGTGCGAGTACGACTCGTGCTCCCACACGCCGCGCAGGATCTCCATGCACTCCGACATCAGGCGGCCGCGCTTGTTGTACGAAAGGCCAACGGCGTCGTACTCGTACTTGCGATACCCCAAGCCCGGCCCGAAGATCACCCGCCCCTGCGACAGTGCGTCGAGCGAGGCGACCTGCTCCGCCACCTCCAGAGGGTGCGACAGTGGCAGCAGGAAGATGCTGGTGCCGAGCCGGATCCGCTCGGTGCGGGCGGCGATCGCGGACAGCATCACCCACGGATGTTGCGTCTGGCCGAAGCCCGGGGTGAACCGGTGGTGACCGATGAAGAAGCTGTCGAACCCGAGTTCATCGGCGAGCACCGCGCGGTCGAGCACTGCGCGTGGGTCGGTGCCTGGGTCGAGTAGTCCGAACTGCATGTCTGGTCTCCTTGGGGTCGGTGTCAGGGTCGGTCGTCGGTGGTGGCGAGGTGTTGGTACATCCGTCGCATGCCGCCGAGCCACCGGTCGTGGTCGGCTGCACGACGTTGCGCATAGGTCTGCACCTCGTCGTGGGTGAGGATCAAGAAGCGTCCGGCCTCGATACCGTCGACGATCCGGGTGGCAGCGTCGAGCGGTTCGATCGCGTTGGCCAGTCCGAACGCAGCCAGCTCCGGCGGGGCACCGTGCAACTGGCCCAGCAACATGGGTGTGCGCATACCTTGGGGACACGCGCACCCGATGTAGACACCCTGGTCGTGGTGGTCGATGGCGAGCGTCTCGGCGACCGCCAGCGCTGCGTGTTTGGTGGCGTTGTACCCCGCCATCTCGGGCTGGCTGCTGAGCGCGACGCTGGACGCCACGTTGACCAGGCCGCCGTGGCCGCGCTGGATCATCTCCGGCAGCAGTGCGCGGGCGGCCCACACGTGGGCCATGACGTGGATGTTCCAGTGCCGTGTCCAATCGTCGTCGCTGGCGAACACCGACGACCGCGACCCGATACCGGCGTTGGAGATGTACAGGTCGATCCGCCCGTAGCGCTCGCGGGCGCGCTCGATGATCGTGTCGATGCCGCTGGGGGTGGAGACGTCGGCGTGCACGGCGTACCCACCGATGCGTTCGGCGACCGAGGTGGCGTGGTCGAGGTCGAGGTCGGCCACCACGACACCTGCCGCGCCGCGGTTGGTGGCAACCTCGGCCAGCGCAGCGCCGAGCCCCTGACCGGCGCCAGTCACCACCACTACATGGCCTGCGATGTCCATCTGTCCCCCTGTGGCACTCAGTGAACCCTTGCCGTGGGTCAAACCGCCCAATAATATAACTGATAGTCAACCGGCGGTCGATCAAGGGGGAACGATGACGGACAGAGCTGTGCACATTCCGTTCGCGGAGATGGATCCGACGATGCGGTCGTTGCTGACCT
>CAIXHI010000216.1 GCA_903919215.1 uncultured Acidimicrobiaceae bacterium | reverse complement strand
TGTGGAACTGGCACCTCCGGGCGACCGCGTATGCGACCAACATGTTCGACACCTACCCGAACCTCGGGTTCGAACCCGGCGCCGAGCCACTCCGGGCGAGCGTCGAGTTCGAGGAGCAGGCGAATCGTCTGACCTGCGCCTTGCGCATCCTGTGGGCGATTCCCGCCATCATCGTGTTGATGGTGGTCGCCATCGGCTGGTACGTGGTGATCGCCCTCGGTTGGTTCGCCATCCTCTTCACTGGGAACCAGCCGCGGGGACTGTTCGACTTCGCTGCCCGGGCCCTGCGTCTCGCCGCTCGCACCACCGCGTACACAGCGTTGCTCACGGACACGTATCCCAAGTTCGAGTAGGTCCCAAGTTCGAGTAGGCAACTGGCACAATGGTGCGATGCGTCGTGCCCTGTTCCTGATCGTTGCCGCGTTCACCCTGGCCGCGTGCAAGGTTGACGCGACCGTGCACATCACCATGCGACCCGACGGCGGTGGCAGCATCGCGCTCACCGTCGTCGCCGATCAGCAGGTGGTACAGCAGGCCCCAGGGCTCGCTGCCGACCTGAAGTTCGACGACGCCACCGCTGCCGGCTGGCAGGTCGATGGCCCCACCGATACTGCAGACGGTGGGGTGCAGGTGACCTTGACCCACGATTTCACCACGGCGGAGGAAGCCACGGCACTCCTGCGTTCACTGAATGGCAACGGCGGTCCGTTGCACGACATCGCCATCACCCGCACCGTGACCACGCAGAAGCTCACCACGGCGCTCACGGGCGCGTTGCGCGTCGAAGGTGGCGTCGACGCCTTCGCCGATCCGGATGTGCTAGCCAAGATCGGTGGCAGCCCATACGCCGACAACATCGCCGCCACCGGACTCGGGCCGAACGATGTCATCACCTTTTCGATCACCGCTGATCTACCCGGTCAGGTCACGACCCCGGGGGTCGGTACCAAGGCCGACGGCGGCGGCCTCACCTTCACCGTGCCGATGGACGGCACCACTGTCGACCTCGGTTCGGTGTTCACCCAGCAGCAGGGTCGACCCTCCAGCGGGTGGGGGTTGGTCGCGAAGGTCGCCTTCGGCCTGTTGATCGCGTGGCTGGTGCTCGCCGCAGCCTTCATCCTGTTCGTCGCCAACGCCCGCCGGAAGCGGGCTCTGCGCCGCCCGAACTATCGCTGACAAGAACCCTGTCACACCCCCTCCGTAGGGTGCGCCGCATGGGCAAATCACGAATCGTCTACCGGTGTACCGAGTGCGGCAGCGCCACTCCCAAGTGGGGCGGGCGCTGCGGTGTGTGCGAGGCGTGGAACTCGCTGGTCGAAGAGGCGGCAGTCGAACCATCGCTGCAGCCGCCCACCGGGCCATCGTCGCCGGCAATGCCCATCGGCCAGGTCGATGCCCAGTTCGCGCAACCGCACACCACCGGCATCCCGGAACTCGATCGGGTCCTCGGCGGCGGCCTGGTGCCCGGGTCGGTCACGTTGTTGGGCGGCGAGCCCGGCATCGGCAAGAGCACGCTGCTGTTGCAGTTGCTGGCGCGGTGGCCGCAGCGCACGTTGTACGTCAGTGCCGAGGAGAGCGCCCAACAGGTGCGGCTGCGCGCCGAACGACTCGATGCCGTGCGCCCCGAGCTGTGGTTGCTGCCCGAAACCTCATTGCCGCACATCGTGTCCACCATCGACCAGATTCAGCCGCAGCTGGTCGTGATCGACAGCATCCAGACCATTGCCGATCCTGCGCTGCCATCGGCGCCAGGAAGTGTGGTGCAAGTGCGCGGCTGCGCCCATCGCCTGGTCGCCGAGGCCAAACGGCGCGATCTCCCGGTGCTCATGGTCGGCCACGTCACCAAGGAGGGTGGCCTGGCTGGCCCACGCGTGCTCGAACACATCGTCGACACGGTGCTCAGCTTCGAAGGCGACCGCCACCACTCGCTCCGCCTGCTGCGCGCCACCAAGCATCGCTTCGGCCCCACCAACGAGTTGGGAGTGTTCGCGATGGAGGGGGAAGGTTTGGTGGGCGTGCCCGACGCCAGCAGCCTGTTCCTCACCGACCGACGCACGGGTGTCCCCGGCTCGGCCATCACCCCGACGCTGGAAGGTCAGCGGCCACTGCTCGTCGAGGTGCAAGCACTCACCAACAAGGTGCACGCCACCGGGGTACCCCCGCGGCGCAGCGCGCAGGGCCTCGACGGCGGCAGGCTGGCGCTACTGCTCGCGGTCCTCGAGCGTCGAGCGCGCATGATGATGGGCGAGTTCGAAGTGTTCGCATCCGCCGTCGGCGGGGTGCGGCTCACCGAACCCGGTGCCGATCTGGCGCTGTGCCTTGCACTTGTCAGCGCACTCACCGAACGCCCGCTGCCGCCCGAAGTGGTGGTGTTCGGTGAGGTCGGCCTGGCTGGTGAAGTGCGGCAGGTGGCGCACGCCGAGCGCCGCCTGGCCGAGGCCGCGCGCATGGGGTTCACTCGTGCCATCGTCCCTGCCAACTCGCCGCGCAGCACATCCGGTATGGCGCTCACGCGCGTCAACTCCGTCACCGAGGCCCTGGTTGCCGCCGGTCTGTCGGGTCGCAGCGGCTCGTAGACTTGTGCCTATGCCCACGCAGCCGACGCCCAACGACGCGCTGCACGAAGCGCTCGCGAAGGTGGCTCCGGGAACCGGCCTGCGCGATGGAATCGACCGCATTGTGCGCGCCAAGATGGGTGCGCTGGTCGTCGTCTCCGACGCACCCAAGGTGCTGGCCATCTGCAGCGGTGGCTTCCTACTCGACGCCGAATACACACCGCAGCGGCTCAGCGAGCTGGCCAAGATGGACGGTGCGATGATCATCACCGAAGACGGCACGCGCATCGCCCGAGCCAACGTGCACCTCGTCCCCGACCCCACGGTGCCCACCTCCGAGACCGGCACCCGTCACCGCACCGCCGAGCGCGTCGCCCTTTCCTTAGGCGTGCCGGTCATCAGCGTCAGCGAAGAGATGAGCGTCATCAACGTCTACGCCGGTGGCATGCGCCGCCAGTTGCAAGACATCGGTCGCCTGCTCGATCGCGCCAACCAGGCGCTCCAAACGCTCGAGCGGTACAAGGAAAAGCTCGACGACGCGACCAGTGAACTCACCATGCTGGAGATCGAAGACGTCGCCACGGTTCGCGATGTGATGGCTGTGCTGCAGCGTGGTCAGATGGTGCGCCAGATCGCCGCCGAGATCGAGACAATGATCGTCGAACTGGGCGTCGACGCCCGACTGTTGCGCTTGCAGCTCGAAGAGGTGTTCAACTCGCTGCACGACGAACTCGAGTTGGTACAGGCCGACTACCCCGCGCTCGACAAACCCGAAGGTCAGCTACCAGCGGGCGACTCGCCGGCCACACCTCGCGGGTTGCGACTGCTCAGCCGCGTGCCGCGCCTCGGCCATCAGAGCGCTGTTGCGATCGCCGATCACTTCGGGGAACTTTCACGCCTCATGCGCGCGACCGGCGCCGAAATCGCCAAGGTCGACGGTATCGACGCCCGCACGGCACAGGCCGTGAAGGACACGCTTGACCGCCTCACCGAGGCAAGCATCCTCGATCAGTACATCTAGACCGGCAGGTACGCAATCTTCACCCCAGGCTGCGTTCCCTCGAACGTCACCAGGCCGTCGTCGACCAGCTTCATCATGTGAGCCAGGACACTGCGCCCAGCAGCGCGGTACAGCTTCTCGTTCACGCCAACGTACAAGCTGCGCACGATGTCGGGGATGAAGGCCTCACCGCCGCGGACCGCTGCCAGCACGTTCGCCTCGCGAGCGAGTCGGTGATCGATGAACGCATCGACGAACGGTGACACGTCGGTCACCGGTGCGCCGTGGGTGGGCCACAACACCGCCGGATCGAGCGCCTTCACCTTGTCGAGCGAGGCGAAGTAGTCGCGCATGTTGCCGTCGGGCGGTGTGATCACCGAGGTGCTCCAGCCCATGATGTGGTCGCCGGTGAACAGCGCCCGCTGCTCTTCCAGGTAGTAGCACGTGTGGTTGCTGGTGTGGCCAGGAGTGTGCAACGCACGAACCGTCCAGCCGTCGCCGATCGCCGCAAGGTCGCCGTCGAACACGCGTAGGTCGGGTTCGAACGCGAGGTCGTGGCCTTCGTGCTCGTGCTCCTCGTCCGACACCGGCTCGTCATCGTCCTTCTCGAACGGCGCATCGTCATCGTCCACCCAACTCGCGTCCACCACATGTGGGCCGAAACACACCCGCGGTGCGCCGGTGAGTTCGTGCAGCCAGTCCGCCAACGGTGAATGGTCCGAGTGACAATGGGTGACCAGGATGGCCGTAACGGTCTCACCCTGCAGCGCCGCCAACAATGCTTCGCGATGCGAGTTCAACGCCGGCCCGGGGTCGACCACGGCGACCTCGCCGCGCCCGATGAGGTACGTGCCGGTGCCGTGCGTGGTGAACTTCGAGGGGTTCTTGGCGATCACCCGGCGGATGAGCGGGGCGACCTCCACAGCGTGTCCGTAGTGGGGTTCGGCGAGGGTGACGTAGGGGATACTCATGGTGCGATCGCCCTCACCGTACCCACCACGTGGCCATGGCCCATGATCGTGACCTGCACCTGTTCCGCCACCGCGTCCACCTCGATGCCCATCGCCCGTAACGCTGCGACCATCACTGCCGGACGAGCGCGTTCGCCGCCGTCGGCGATTTTCAGCGCCACTGCCCGCCCATCCGGCAGCGCTGCCGCGAAGACCCCGTCGGCGCCGTCCTTGGCCAGCAGTCCGGGGACTCCGCGCATGAACTGGGTGACGGCGCGAAGCTCGCCCCCGACCAACTCTGGATGACCCGTCATCGCGGCATACACCGCCTCGCCCGCAGTGCCGGCAGCACCCGTGGCGATGGCCCGGAACGAGCGAGCGAGGCCCACCAGCGTCATCGCGTGCGCTGGGGCCCCGCATCCGTCGACACCGATGTGCGCGTGACGTTCACCGGACAACTCGTCGACCACATCGGTGATCGCCGCCTGCAACGGATGATCGACCGCCAGGTAGCCACCCGATATACGAGAGTGTGACCACCCGCGGTGCACACACGTCGCCAGCATCCCGCTGTGTTTGCCGCTGCAGTTCATCAACAACGCTGTCGGCGAACCGCCACCGCGCACCACCTCGTTCGCCGCTGCTGGATCCAGGGGCAACCCCGCTGTATTCGCCAACGCGTCAACACCCAGCCCGGCACCACCCAGGATGCGCGACACACCGGACGTGTGCTGTGGGGTTCCATCGTGACTGGCGCACACAAGTGCCAACAGGTCGGGCGGCAGTCGCAGGCCGGCGCGCACCATCGCCACGGCTTGCATCGGCTTGTTCGCCGAACGCGGGTAGATGATCGCGTGCGGGTTGCCACAGGCACCGGTGATGCTGCCGTCGCTCCCCAGCATGACCACTGCGCCGAAGTGCACCGACTCGTCGAGACCGTTGCGGCTGGCCAACGCGACGGGGACGAAATCCTCAGGCGTCGCCATCGTCGCCCGCGGACGTCTCCTCGGGCGGAGGATCCTCGGCCGCAGTCCTAGCCTTGCGGCGTACGCGACGTGTGACCGTCGGCGCCAACGCGGTCAGATCCGACTCGATCACCTCGTGACGCGCTCCCGCTGCACTGACCAGCGCTTGGACCATTGCTGCACCTGGGATCGCGAGAATCGCGCCCACGGCGCCCAACACTGCGCCGCCAGCGATCGCAGAACCGAACGCGATGGCCGGATGGAGGTCCATCGTGCGGGCAGTGATGCGCGGCAGGAACAGGTAGTTCTCCAGCTGTTGGTAGAGCACCACGAAGACGAGGAGCACGAGTGCCTTCGTCGGCGAATCGATGAACATGATCACTACCGGCAGTGCACCGGCGATGTATGTGCCAACGACCGGCAGGAACTGGCTGACCACGCCGACCCACAACGCCAGTGCTACCGGCGCCTGAGTGCCGAGCGATTGCAGCACGACCCAGTGGAAGATGGCGGAGAGCAAGGCGAGGAGGGCCCGCGAGTAGAGATAACCGCCGGTCTTGTCGATGGCCAGTTCCCACGTGTCGAGCACGCGCTTCTGGCGATCGGGCCTCAGCCGGCTGCAGATCGAACGCCGCATCTTCGGGCCGTCGGCCACGAGATAGAACGTGAACAGCATCACCGAAAGGGTCTGCACTAGCAGGCCGAGGGCGGCCACCGACACATCGACCACCTTGCCCTTCTGGCTGTCGATGAACCGCTTCACCGGCCCATTGGGGTCGTTGATGCTGTCGATCACCTTCGTCGCGTCAATCTTCGTGTGGAAGTTGTCGTTGAGGAAGCGGACCGTGTTGTTCACGTACTTCTCGGAGTTGCCGAGTAACTCCGCGATCTGCTGGCCCACCAGCGCACCGATCGCGATGACGAACACGAGGAACGCCAACAGCACGCCGAGCAGGATGACCGTCGTCGCCGTGCCGCGTCGCCAGCCTCTGCGGGCGAGGCGGTTGACCCCCGGTTCGATGGCCAGCGAAAGAAACAGCGCGACGAGGAGCAGGATGAACAGCGAGTGGAGGTTCGCCCACACTTGCCGCACGGCGAGTGCTCCGATCGCACCAAGCCAGAAGATGGCGGCGGCCTTCCATACCCATCGCGGCATCCGGTCATGCAATCTGTCGGGCGCTGAGTCCATCACGGGCGAGCGTAGTGACCCGCAGCCAGGCGCAAGGGGGAGGCCAGGTCACCTCGGTCTGAAATCTCCACCCGCTCGAGGCCCAGCCAAGTGGCCATCGACACCAGTTCGGCCACAACTCGCGGTGCAACCTCGTCCGTCGCCACACCTGGTTCGGCGTACGCGGCGTGGACCAGGAGGGTGCTGTTCTGACGATCAGCCTTGAGGTCCACTCTCCCGACCAAGCAGTCGCCGCACAGCACCGGCAGCACGTAGTAGCCGTACACGCGCTGGCTCGCGGGCGTGTAGATCTCGATTCGGTAATGGAAGTCGAACAACCGCTCCGAACGGCTGCGGTTCCAGCACACCGGGTCGAACGGGCTGAGCAACGCGCACGCATCGACGCGTCGCGGCACCCGAGCGTCAGGGTGCAGGTATGCGGGCTTCTTCCACCCCTCGACGCTCACCATCGTCAGTCGGCCGTCCTCCACCAACTCCTCCAGCAGTGGTCGGCACGGTGCGTTCTTCTGCCGGTGGTAGTCGGTGAGGTCCTCCAACGTGCCGACACCGTGGTGCTGAGCAGCAAGCACGAGCAGTTCCTTGCGTGCTTCGTGCTCGCTGGGCGTTGGCCGAGCAAGCACGTGCGCTGGGATCACGCGCTCAGCGAGGTCGTAGACACGGGCGAAGTCGGTGGCGCGACGCACGGCGGCCACCTGACCCTTCCAGAACAGGTGCTCCAACGCGACCTTGGCATCATCCCAGTCCCACCACTGACCCTTCTTGCCCACACGTTCGCTGAGATCAGCGGATGCCACCGGGCCATCTACCTCGATCCGCCGCAACACCTCGTCGATGTAGCCGGGCCGCCGCTGCGACAGATCCCAGGAGCGCGACCACTTGTGGTCGCTTGCCATCCGCCACCGGTGGAGGTGGTGGTGCTCTGTGGGCAGATGGCTGGCCTCGTGCACCCAATACTCGAACAACTCGCCTGCAGCGGTGGCGTCGGCGATGAGTGAGCGCGGGTGCGGTCCGAGCCGGGCGAACAACGGGAGTTCCTGGCTGCGCACCAGGACATTCACCGAATCGATCTGGATGAGCCCCATCCGATCGAGCACGCGGCGCAGGTGACGGCGATCGACCCGGCCGGTGGGACGGGGATCGGCGAAACCTTGCGCCGCGAGCGCGATACGTCGAGCGTGGGCGAGGGAGAGGTCAGTCGGCAACCGAGATGGTGACCGAGTTGATGACCACCGGCGTGCGCGGGCGATCGCTGTGGTCGGTGTCCACGCTCTGCATCGCCTCGATGATCTCGAGACCCTTCACGACCTGACCGAAGTGGTTGTACTGCGGCGGCAGGCCGACGCCGTTAGCGCCACTGATGAGGAAGAACTGGCTGCCGGTGGTGTTCGGGCCGGCGTTCGCCATGGCGACCGAGCCGACCTGGTAGCGCTGCTTCACGGGCTCGTCGTTGAAGCGGTAGCCGGGGCCACCGCGGCCGGTGCCGGTGGGGTCGCCACCCTGGCACATGAAGCCGTTGATGATGCGGTGGAAAACCACACCTTCGTAGTACTTGTAGCCGGCGAGGAAGACGAAGTTGTTGACCGTCAGCGGAGCGTTGATCGCGTCGAGCGCGATCACCATCGTGCCGAGCGAGGTCTCCATCGTGGCCGTGTAGCGCTTCGACGGGTCGATACCCATCTCAGGTACTTGGTCGAACTGCTGGGTCTTGGTCGCGGATCCGTCGAGGGCAGGAAAGGGAGAAGCCATGTCTGCGAGGCTACCCGCCCGGCTTCTGGGAAGGATCCGTCCCAAATCGCCTTCTAGGAAGGTCTGGTCCCGGAAACCGGGACCAGACCTTCCCAGGACGGCTCATTCACCTCCAACGATCAAGTGCGGCGCCCACTGCTGCACCACTGCCCGGATCTGCTGGGCAACACTCTGTGGCGCATGCAGGACGCGACTCCACGTGAAGTGCACGACGATGAAGCCCGCCGCTGAGAGTTCGGCTTCGCGAATGCGGTCGAACTCGAACTGATCACGGTTCAGGCCGTGCGACTCCCATCCGTCGCACTCCAGCAGGATGATCGACTCGTCGATCCGGAAGTCGACCTCGTACCCGATGACGACGGGATGGAATGTGGCGGGCGGAAGTCGATGCTTCCGCAGCAGTGCTCCCATTTCCGTCTCCAGCACAGTGTCCGCCGGGGACCGATCATCGCCGAGTTGATCGAGCACCGATCGAAAAGCGGTGACACCGTTTCGGCCACGGCGGGCGTGGCGCATCAGGCCGGACCGCAGCCCGGCCGGTGACACGACCCGGCGCGACAGGAGGTCGAGCGCAGCGGGCAGCACCGAGTCGGGATCAACCGCACCGAGGTCGAGCAACATGCGTATCGGCATCGTCGTCGGCACCCTCCCACGATCGATCGGTCGCAGGTCCACCAAGTCGCGAGGGCGGTGCACCACAACGTCCGGCACCCACACGCACCGCTCACGGGAGTTGAGCAGCACCTCCATCGGATCGTCGTCCGGACGCGAGACGCCCCACAACGCTGCGGACGTCCGATGGGACGCCAGCGCG
>CAIXHI010000215.1 GCA_903919215.1 uncultured Acidimicrobiaceae bacterium | reverse complement strand
TGGGGGTGGGTTGCCTGATGTTCGTCGTGCTGCCCACGGCACCACCGTGGATGGTGTCGACGAAGTACCACCTGATCGGCTCGATCCAGCGTCCGATCAACTACTTCGGCTTCTACCACTTGGGTTTCAAGGGTTTCACCAACGACTACAAGGTGCAACTCAGCAACGGCAACGCCGTCGCCGCGATGCCGTCACTGCACGCCTCGTTCGCGCTGATCGTCCCGCTCTTCTTCCTGCCGTGGATCAGGCCAAAGTGGCTGAAGGCGATCGTGCTCACCTTCCCAGTGATCATGCTCACATCACTCGTCTACTTCGGTGAGCACTGGATCATCGACGGCCTCGTCGGATGGGCGCTCACATTCGCGTCGTTCTGGTTCTGGGGTCGTATGGAACAGCGCACGCGCACGGTTCGAGCGGGCAGAGCGCGAGCAGTGCTCGAACCGGGCGAGGCGGTGCCGGCATGAGCCTCGACCCGCCCAAGGTGTTGCTCGAGCAGTCGTTCCTACTCGCCCTCACCGACCCCATGCACGAGCACCACCAGACGGCGGTCGCCAGCTATCTCGAGCTCCTCGACCAATACGAGCGTGAAGCGGTGTTGCTGGTCGCCGTCAGCGATCACCTGCGTCCGTGGCAGCCCGGTCGGCGGCACGGTGTGCTCGCGCCAGTGGACGTGCTCCACGTCGGCCGTCAGCACCGCCGAGTCGCCCGACGCATGGTGGCCGAACCAGATTTCGACGTGGCGTTGTCGTTGACGATGTGTGAACGCGAGAAGGTTCAGCGCATCGCCACGTTCGATGATCGCTTCCGTTCGTACGCGGTCGCCTGCATGCCTGACTAACCTGACCGCCGAACAGGTGGTGAGACCCATGTCGCTCATCGATGACGACAACAGTCCGTACAAGGCGTTCCATCTCGACGCCATCGCCGACGCAGACCCGTACCCGTACTGGTATGACGATGCCGACGAACCCGACAGCAACCCCACACTCGTGCGCACGGAGAACTGCGACCTGTGCATCATCGGTGGTGGCTACAACGGTCTGTGGACGGCGATCATCGCCAAGGAACGCGACCCGAACCGCGATGTCCTGCTGATCGAAGCGCACGAGATCGGATCCGCAGCCAGCGGTCGCAACGGCGGGTTCATGGAGAGCAGCCTCACCCACGGCGTCGCCAACGGGCAGGAACGCTTCGGCGCCGAGTTGCCGTTGCTGGAGGAGTTGGGGTTGAAGAACCTCAACGACATCGAGGCCGCAATTATCAAGTACAAGATCGACTGCGACTACGAACGGTCCGGCGTGATCGATATCGCCAGCACCTTCCACTCCCCTACCTACCTGGACGAGTTGCGCGACGACTACACCCAGTTACGTGCGCTCGGCCAGAAGGTCGAGTGGCTCGATCAGGCGGCGATGCAGGCCCAGGTCAACTCCCCCACCTACACGGGGGGCCTGTGGCGCAAGGACCGCGCGGCGATTGTCGACCCCGCTCGTCTGGCGTGGGGCCTCAAGAGCGCAGCCATGTCGTTGGGTGTGCGTATCTACGAGGACACGAAGGCCACCAAGATCGAGAAGGACGGCGTGGGAGTGCTCGTCAGCACCGCGCTGGGCAACATCCGCGCCGGCCGCGTCGCTCTCGCGACGAACGCCTCGAAACCCCTCTTGAAGCGGGTCGGGCACTTCATCGCACCCGTCTACGACTACTGCATGGTCACCGAGCCGCTCACCAAGGCGCAGCTGGCCGAGATCGGGTGGGAAGGCCGTCAGGGCCTCAGCGACATCAGTAATCAGTTCCACTATTACCGACTCACACAGGACAACCGCATTCTCTGGGGTGGCTACGACGTCATCTACTACTGGGGCGGGAAGATGAGCACGGAGTTCGAGAGTCGCCCCGAGACCTGGGCCAAACTCAGCAAGCACTTCTTCGACACGTTCCCGCAGTTGGAGGGTGTGAAGTTCACCCACACGTGGGGCGGTGTGATCGATACGTGCAGCCGCTTCTGCGTGTTCTGGGGTCGCGGCATGCAGGGCCGCGTGGCGTACTCCGTGGGCTACACCGGCCTCGGCGTCGCCAGCACGCGCTTCGGCGCAGAGGTGATGCTCGACATCCTCGACGGCAAACGGTCGAAGGCCACTGAGACCGAGTTCGTGAAGAGCAAGCCGTTGCCCTTCCCGCCCGAGCCGTTTCGCTTCATCGGCATCCAGGCCACCCGTTACTCACTCGATCGCGAAGACAAGACCGGCAAGCGCAACGCATGGCTGCGAGGACTCGACCGGTTCGGTCTCGGCTTCGACAGCTAGCGCGCCAACACCACGATCGACCGAGGGGGCACGGTCATCGTCGTGCCGGAGCCGACATCGCCTGGGGCGGTCACCAGCACCACCCGCCAGTCGCCAGGGGCTTGCACCTCGAAGGTCAACGGCAGCCACCACGCGTTCACCAGCACGTAGAGATCACCAGAGCACCACGCAATCGAGCGCGAGTCGAAGGACTCATCCACGTGTGGCCCGACACCGTGGAACACGAACTCGGTCGGCGGATGGGTGCGCCGCAGCTGCGTCAGCGCACGGACGAACTCGGTCAGTTCAGCCCAGTCCTCGAGAGTGCTCCAATCCACCCATGTCAGCGGGCCGTCGATGTCGTACGGGTTGTCGTGGCCATCCTGACTGCGACCGAACTCGTCACCCATCACCCACATCGGTGTGCCGGCCGACAGCAACAACATGCTGAAGAGGTTCTTCAACTGCTGCAGGCGCAACCCGGGGCCGCTGTCCCAGGAACGGTGCCGATCGCTCGTGACCGCGGTGAGGTCGTGCATGGTGAGGCCGTCGTGGGCCGTCACGAAGTTGACGCTCGTGCCGGGGTGAGCGAACAGGTCGGGGCTGCCTTGGACACGTTGGCGAACGGCTGCCACCAGACCCGCCTCGCCACGTAGGAATCCGCGCACATCGTCGCGGAAGCGATCGTTCCATTGCAGCCAGCCGGCGGGCCACACCGGCGAGCCGACCTGATACGAGCCCATGTCCCAAGGCTCGGCGACCAACGCGACACCGCGCCGCCCGGCCCACTCGCTGATCATCCCCACCAGACCGCCACCATCACGTGTGAGCAGCGACGCAAGGTCGAAGCGGAAACCGTCGATGCCGAGGTCGGCGTAGCGGTCGAGCGCCTGCAGCACCAGATGACGTACGTAGGGGTTCGACGGGTCGATGTCGTTCCCGCAGCCACTGTCGTTGGTGTACTGGCCGTTCGCCTGATGGCGGTAGACGTGGGCGTCGTCGAGACCGCGCAGACCGTAGGTGGGCATCGAGGCGTCGGCCTCGGCGGTGTGGTTGAACACCACATCGAGCCAGACGTGCATACCCCGCGTGTGCGCAGCCGCGACCAACTCCGCGAGTTCCTCGGCAGCGCGTTCGGGCTCCGCCGCATAGCCGCGGTGGACGGCGCCCCACACGATCGGCATGTATCCCCAGTAGTTGGTGCGCTGGTCGAACGGGTGCACCGGCATCAGTTCGATCACGTTCGCCCCGGTACTGGCCACCCGATCGAGGCGCTCGATGCATCCCCGATAGGTGCGGCCGAACCCGCTCACGTGCACTTCGTACACCACCGGCGGCGATGACAGGCTCGGCCCCGACGGCAACACCGGCCACGGTGGCCGCACCGCACTGCGCGGGCCGTCGGCGGTCCAGACGACGTCGTTGCACCCCGGGTCGAGCAGTGGTGCTCCACCGTCGACGCTGATCCAGTACAGATCGCCGACCTCGGCGACCACCTCCGCCACCCACATTCCCGCTGCATGTCGCGCCTCGACGCGTCGCGCTTCGTGGTCGCGGCCGCGACACGGACGCACGACAACCGCGACCGACGTGGCCGCAGGGGCGGGCACGTCGACGCGGAACTTCACCGGAGTTCCAGACATTGCTTCTCACTCTGCCATCTGGATTCCCGAGAAACCCACCCACGCCGACCCCGACGCCACACGGGTCGAGCCTCTACATTGACGGGCAATGGCCATCTCGCCCTCCACACCCGCTGACGTCGCTCAGGCGCTGAGCATCCACGGCTACATCCCCGACGAGGGACTCGCCACGTCGATCTTCCTCGCGATGACACTGCACCGCCCGCTGCTACTGGAAGGTGAGGCGGGTGTCGGCAAGACCGAGGTCGCCAAAGTGCTCAGCCGCTGGACCGGCGGCGAGCTCATTCGCCTGCAGTGCTACGAAGGTATCGACGTGTCGCAGGCCGTGTACGACTGGGACTACAGCCGTCAGCTGCTGCACCTCCGTGCGGCCGAAGCGACCGGCGAGTCGCAGGGTCTCAGCACCGACGACCTCGAGGCGCAGCTGTACCAGGAGAAGTTCCTGCTGAAGCGGGCGTTGCTGCAGGCGATCGGCAACACCGGCACCATCCCACCGGTGCTGCTGATCGACGAAGTCGATCGGGCCGACGACGAGTTCGAGGCCTATCTGCTGGAGGTGCTCTCCGAGTTCCAGATCACCGTGCCCGAGCTCGGCAGGTTCAGCGCCACACACCCACCGCTCGTCGTGCTCACCTCGAACCGCACACGCGACGTCCACGACGCGCTCAAGCGGCGCTGCCTCTATCACTGGGTCGAGCACCCCGACTTCGAGCGGGAAGTGGCCATCGTGCGGCTGCGCGTTCCTCAGGCACTCGACAGCTTGGCCCGCCAGGTCGCCGGCGCTGTCGAGACATTGCGCACACTGAACCTCTACAAGCCACCGGGTGTCGCCGAGACGATCGACTGGGCGCAGGCACTCGCCGCGCTCGGTCGCCAACACCTCGACGAAGCGGTGGTGGCAGCCACCCTGGGAACCGTGTTGAAGTATCGCGAAGACCAGGATCGCACCCGCCAGCACGGCCTTGCCGCGCTCGTCAAGCAGGCCCTCGAGCGGAGTCTCGCCACCTCGTGAGTCCCGCAGAACGGATGGCCGTGGCGTTCGCCCGCATCCTGCGCGGCGCCGGACTCAAAGCCCCCCTGGGCAGCGTCATCGCGTTCGTCGACGCGCTCGGCCAGGTGGGCATGCAGGAACGCTCCAGCGTCTACTGGGCCGGCCGGGCGACCCTGGTGCGCAACCCTGAGGACATCGCGCTCTACGACCACGCCTTCGCCGCGTTCTGGACCGATCTGTGGCAACTGCTGCCGACGGTGACCACCGAGGAAATGCAGATCACCTTGGCGATCGACGACGACAACGAGGACGATGGTGCCGACGAGGACGGCGAGTCGGAGACGAACGAGGAACCGATGATCACGTTGCGGTTCTCGGCCACCGAGGTGCTGCGCCACAAGGACTTCGCCACCTACAGCCCCGACGAGTTGCGTTCAGCCCAGGAGTTGATGACGCAACTGCGGTTCATCGGCCCGCCGCGACGCTCGTTCCGCCAGCGCCCAAACCGCCACGGTCGCCGACCCGATATGCGCGCCACGATGCGCGCCTCATTGCGCACCGGCGGCGAACCGATCACCCGTTGTTGGCGCGATCCCGGCGATCGCCTGCGACGGCTGGTGCTGCTGCTCGACATCTCCGGCTCGATGGAGCCCTACGCGCGAGCGATGCTGCGCTTTGTCCACGCCGCGGTGTCAGGCCGCCAGCGTGTGGAGGCGTTCGCCATTGGCACACGCCTCACCCGCATGACCAAGGAGCTGCACAGCCGCGACCCCGACCTTGCGCTGGCCCGGGCCAGCGAACGCGTGCACGACTGGAGTGGCGGCACCCGCATCGGCGAATGCCTGCGCACGTTCAACGATCAATGGGGTGTGCGCGGGATGGCCCGCGGAGCGATCGTCGTCGTGTTGAGCGACGGCTGGGATCGCGGCGACCCTGCAGTGCTGGCCGAGCAGATGCAACGTCTGCAGCGTGTCAGCTACCAGACGGTGTGGGTCAACCCGTTGAAGGTGACCCCCGGCTATGCGCCTCTGGCCCGGGGTATGGCCGCCGCCCTACCCTATGTAGACAGCTTCGTCGAAGGGCACAGCATCGCCGCGATGCAACAGTTGGCCCAGGTCATCGCCGGAACAGGAACACGGACACAACGATGAGAGAACTGCTCGACGATATTGACCGCTGGCGATCCGCCGGTTCCCGGGTGGCGATCGCGCGCGTCGTCGACATCGAAGGTTCTGGCCCACGCCTGCCCGGCGCGGCGATGGTCGTCAACGAACAGGGTGAGGTCGCGGGCAGCGTCAGCGGCGGATGCGTCGAAGGTGCTGTCGTCGGCGAAGCACTTGCCATCCTGCGCGGCGAGGCGTTGCCGCGGGTTGTGACGTTCGGGTACAGCGATGACGACGCGTTCGCCGTCGGCCTCACGTGCGGCGGCATCATCCGCCTGTTCATCGAACCGTTGGACTGGTGACGATGTACCAAGAACTCGCCCGCCTCATCCGCGACGAGCAGCCCGTCGCACTCGTCACGACGATCAGTGGTCCGAACGTCGGTGCCAAACTGCTCGTCACCGGCACCGACACCCAGGGTTCGCTCGGCGATACGGAACTCGACCGCATCGCTGCTCGCGATGCATTGGCAGAGCTGGAGGCTGGCCGAAGCGGTGTGCGCCACTACGGGCCACACGGTGAGACCACCCCGGAGGATCTGCACGGTTCGGCCGAGGTCAGCGTGTTCATCGAGAGTTGGGCACCGCCGCCGCAGATGTGGATCTTCGGTGCCGTCGACTTCACCGCCGCATTGGCAAAGGTGGCCAAGGTGCTGGGCTACCGCGTCACGGTGTGTGATGCGCGAGAGGTGTTCGCCACTCGGCGACGGTTCCCGATGGCCGACGAGGTGATGGTCACGTGGCCAACCCCAGTGTTCGACGAGCGGGGCCACACACTCGGCTCCCGCGACGCTGTCTGCATCCTCACCCACGACCCGAAATTCGACGTGCCCGCGGTGCAGGGCGCCCTCGCCACGAAGGTCGGCTACATCGGAGTGATGGGCAGTCGCACCACCCACACGAAGCGACTCGAGCGGCTTGCGGAAGTGGGCGTCGACCGCCCCGAGCAACTGGCGCGGCTGATGTCGCCCATCGGCCTCGACCTCGGGGCGCGCACACCGGAGGAAACCGCCATCTCCATCTGTGCGGAGATCATCGCCCGGCGAACGGGGAAGGTCACCCCGTCGCTACGCGATGGCGAAGGCCCGATTCATTCGTGAGTAGGTACTGGCACCGGCCGAGTTGATCGGGTCGCCGTAGATCACACGCCCCGAACGGTGCTTGGCCAACATCGCCACTTCCACCGGGCGCCCACGGAGCGGTGCATGCACGATCGCGTCCTCGACGCCGAGATACAGCATCACATGGCCGGGGTAGTACACGAAGTCGCCTGCCTGAGCAGTGGCCTGCGTCCGCCTCGCCGCCGCGCGAATCTGTGTACGGCTCTGGTGGGCGATCGGTGCACCCGCCTGAGCCCATGCCCACGAGGTGAGGCC
>CAIXHI010000214.1 GCA_903919215.1 uncultured Acidimicrobiaceae bacterium | reverse complement strand
GGTGCCTTCCAGGAGGAAGACGTCGCCCTCGTTGCGGATGTGAGTGATGATCTCGTCGATCAGCCGGCTCTTGCCCACCCCGTTGTCACCGTTCACGTGCAGTACCGCGCCGCGGTCATTCCAGGCGACCAGTTCGTAGACGGCGATGGCGATGGCCAGTTCGGTGGTGCGGCCGACCATCGGCGCGTCCCGTCGGCGCTTGCGGGCTGCCCCCGGAGGAGCGGTCGGTTCGAGCGCCAGCCAGCAGGTCAGCGACTGCTCGCGGCCGCGAGGCTGCACCTCGCCGGCCGGCTCGTACCGCACCGTGTGCGCGGTGAGTGCGTGCGTCGCCTCGCCGACCACGACACCCCCGGGCGGAGCTGTGGCCTGCAGCCGGGCGGCGATGTTGACGGCATCGCCCATCGCCGTGTAGTCGGTGCCGGCCAGCGTGCCAACGAGTACTTCACCGGTGTTGATGCCGACGCGCATACGGATCTCGCCGCTGCCCTCGAGGTGGCTGGTCTCCACGAAATGAGCCACGA
Organism: uncultured Acidimicrobiaceae bacterium; assembly: GCA_903919215.1. Classification (GTDB taxonomy): domain Bacteria; phylum Actinomycetota; class Acidimicrobiia; order Acidimicrobiales; family Ilumatobacteraceae; genus UBA668. Next base: position 1,099 of record CAIXHI010000214.1, on the reverse strand, counting down.
CCTCCTGCATGCGCAGCGCCGCGCGCACGGCCCGCTCGGGGTCGTCCTCGTGGGCCACCGGCGCGCCGAAGAGCACGAGCATGCCGTCGCCCAGGATCTTGTCGACGCTCCCCCCGAATCCTGCGACCACGTCGACGAGTCGTTCAAAACAGGTGTCGATCAGCCGCTTGACCTGCTCAGGGTCCATCCGTTCGGCCAGGCTGGTGAAACCCACCAGATCGGCGAACAGGACGGTGACGATGCGTCGTTCCTCAGGCTGTGCAAGTGCTACCGCGTGACCGCACGACGGGCAGAATCGTGCCCCCGCTGGGATCTCGGAGCCGCAGGATGTGCAATGCATCAACCTCTGAGCGTAGGCCACGTCCACGTCGCGGCGGACCTGAGAATCTGGCCAACTCTGCCCAACGGGATGCATCTGAGGGTTTTTTCCGCTTATATCGACTCCATGACTGAGATGACGACAGTGGTGGCTGCGGCGGGTGCCGTCGGGGCAATGAAGATTTACGGCGGTGGCGACAGCGAGGTGCGTGCCCTCGACGGGGTGACGGTCAGCTTCGAGCGCGGCAAGTTCACCGCGATCATGGGGCCGTCTGGCTCGGGCAAGAGCACACTGATGCACTGTCTGGCGGGCCTCGATTCGCTCACCGGTGGCACGGTGCAGATCGGCGATGTGCAGTTGGCTTCGCTGAACGACAAGCAGCTCACCGAACTGCGGCGCACATCAGTGGGTTTCATTTTCCAGGCGTACAACCTCGTGCCCACGCTCACCGCACTGGAGAACATCACACTGCCACTGTTGCTCGGCGGCGTGAAGGGCGATCAGGTCTGGATCGACCGGGTGATCGACACCGTCGGCCTGCGGTCGCGTCTCAAGCACCGTCCCAGCGAACTGTCGGGCGGCCAGCAGCAGCGTGTCGCTGTCGCCCGCGCGCTGGCCAGCCAGCCGACGATCATCTTCGCCGACGAGCCCACTGGCAACCTCGATAGTCGCACCGGCGCGGAGATCCTCGAGTTCATGCGACTCGCCGTGCGCGAGTTGGGCCAGACCATCGTGATGGTCACACACGACCCGAACGCCGCCGGTTACGCCGACCGGGTG
>CAIXHI010000213.1 GCA_903919215.1 uncultured Acidimicrobiaceae bacterium | reverse complement strand
GCCGATCCGCAAGATCGGCGGCCAGTACGGGTTCAACGAAGTGTTCTTCGACGGAGCGCGCACGGCGAAGGGCAACGTCGTCGGCGAGGTCGACAACGGGTGGGAGGTCGCCAACAGCCTGCTCTCGCTGGAGCGCGGCGACGAAGCTGCAACCAATCCGGTGGTCTTCCGCGCCGAGTTCGACCGCATGGTGGAGATGGCGCGCGAGCGCGGCCGCCTCAACGACCCGGTGATCCGCGATCGCATCGCCGCTGCGTACTGCCGCGTCGAGATCATGCGCTACCTCGGCTACCGCATCCTCACGGGCGTGCTGTCCACCGGCGTGATCGGTCCCGAGGCCTCGATCAGCAAGGTGCAGTGGAGCGAGTACCACCGCGACGTCACCCGGCTCGCCGTCGACATTCTTGGCCACGACGCGATGGTGATCGAGGGCCGCGCGCCGCTGCGCGGGTACCGCTGCGACGACCCGGGCGCGCCGAACAGCAGCGGCTCGTGGGTCGGAGCGCTGTACAACGGTGTCGCCGACACGATCTACGCCGGCACCTCGCAGGTGCAACGCAACATCCTCGGCGAGCGTCTGCTCGGCCTCCCCCGCGAACCCCAGGCCTAACCCCCGGCCCGCCACCCGCGCCACCCACCCGCGCCACCCGGCCCGCCCCGCCGCCCGTTGGGCGCGATTTGCGTCAGTTGTGGCCGCCCCAGCCCCCACGTGCGCGAGAACGGGCGGCGGTGTCAGGGTTCCGCGCCCGTGGGCGCGAAATGTGCCGCTGGGGCTAGGGTGCGCGGGCTGTCACTGGGGAGGCGTTGTGGGGTTCTACGAGAACAGAGTGCTGCCGCGGTTCATCGATCTCGCGTTGGGCAAGCAGGTCGAGCCGACCCGAGCGCGGGTGGCTGCGGGGCTGAGCGGGGAGGTGCTCGAGGTCGGGTTCGGCTCGGGTCGCAATCTCCGCCACTACCCGGGCACTGTGCGCCGCGTGTTCGCGATCGAACCTGCCACGGGCGGGCGCAAGATCGCTGCCCCGCGAGTTGCCGCCAGCCGCGTCCCCGTGGAGTACATCGGACTCGACGGTGCGACCGTGGCACTCGCCGACGAGTCGGTCGATCATGTGCTCATCACCTGGAGTTTGTGCACCATCCCTGATGTTCGCTCGGCACTCTCCGAGGTGCACCGGGTGCTGCGCCCGGGCGGCAGCCTGCGTTTCGTGGAGCACGGTCGCTCACCGCACACGAAGGCCGCCCAATGGCAGGATCGCGTCACCCCGGTGTGGAAGCACCTGTTCGGCGGATGCCACCTCAACCGTGCGATCCGCGACCTGATCACCGATGCTGGTCTGACAATGTGCGAGATTCGCACCTACTCGGACAAGGGGCCCGAGACCATCGCCAGGATGTACGAGGGCGTGGCCGTGAAACGCACCAACGAAGGACCAACCGATGCCTGAACTGCGCGATGTCGAGTTGATCACCGATGGCCTGCTGTTCCCCGAGGGCCCAGTGGCGATGGCCGACGGAAGTGTGATCGTCGTCGAGCTCACCGGCGGACGCATCACGCGAGTCGCCACCGACGGTACGAAGCACACGGTCGCCGAAGTGGAGGGCGGCCCCAACGGCGCGGCCATCGGACCCGACGGGGCACTCTACGTCTGCAACAACGGGGGCACGAACCCGGCGATCGGCGGCCGCATCCAGCGTGTCGACATCGTCAGCGGCGACGTCACCACGCTGTACACCGAGTGCGACGGGGTGTCGGTCGGCATTCCGAACGACCTCGTGTTCGACCACACCGGCAACTTCTGGTTTACCGACCATGCGAGCCGCGGCTCGATCTTCTATGCCGCACCCGACGGCTCGTCCATCCGCCGGGCGGTCAAGGGGACCAATGCAGCCAACGGAATCGGCCTGTCCCCCGATGGTTCAGTGCTGTACTGGGCCGAGACGGACACACGCCAGGTGCACCGCCGTCGGGTCAGCGCTCCCGGCGAGTTGGTCCCATCAAACGGCTACGGCATCCACCCGGCGCTACGACGCAAGGAGATCGATCGTTGGTCGTTGTTGATCGGCCTTCCTGGAGCCCACGCGCTCGACTCGCTCGCGATCGACAGCAGCGGCGCCCTGTGCGTGGGCATGCTGGTGGACAGCGGGATCAGCGAGATCACACCGGAGGGCGACTGGACGGTGCACACGTTGCCGCCTTCGCTCGCAGATGGCGCCGTCACCAATATCTGCTTCGGCGGCGACGACCTGCGCACAGCATTCATCACCTGCTCGGTCAACGGCCACCTTGTCCGCGCGACGTGGCACCGCCCCGGACTGCCGCTCGCGTTCAACGCCTGACCAGCGCAGCAACGCCCGCTACAGCACGAAGTCGGACAGCTCGGCAATCCAGCCGTCGTAGCTCGTGGCCTTCTTCTGCAATGCGTCCGCTCCTCCCGGCGATTTGTCGGTGATGAGAAACCGCTCGTCGCCGATCGCATCCACCAACAGGGCCGCGACCTCCTCGGGCGTCAGCGCGATCTTCAGCACGGGGTGATCATCGGGGAAGTCGTTGGCGAGCAGCATCGGCGTGAGCATCGGGCCGGGGCAGAAACACGACACCTTGATGCCCCGTTTGCGGAAGTTGATCGCCAGCCACTCCGACAACGCGAGCGCAGCCGTCTTACTGACCGTGTACGCAGCCTTCTCGGTCTGCACGGACAACGCTGTCGACGATGCAGTCTGGATGAGATACCCGTCGCCACGGGCGAGCATCGCCGGCAGCACTTCCCGAACCGCGTACACATGCGACATGACGTGCAGTTCCCAGTTGAGCTTCCACATGTCGTTCGTCTGCACGTCGCCGGGCTGACGGGGGCCGGAGTAGCCGGCGTTGCTGTACCAGATGTCGATCTCGCCGTAGGTTCGCCGAGCAAGATCGGCGACGGCCTTCACGTTCTCTTCGACGGTGATGTCGACGGCCAGGCCGACGCTGCGGATCTCGCCTGCGACCTGTTCGACGCCGGTCGCGTCCTGATCGGTGACAACCACCTTCGCACCCTCGATCGTGAATCTGCGCGCCATGGCCGCCCCGATCCCGCTTCCCGATCCTGTGATGACGACGACCTTGTCCCGCAGTTCCATACCCACCAGCCTTCTTTGCTGCGAGGGTAGTTTCGGCAGCGGTCCGACGGAGCGATGCCGCGGCCGCTCCGCTCAGTCGGCGAACGACACGACCTGCGAAACTGTCCACCATGGGTACAGCACCGAAGGACGCCAGCAACCACACTCGAACGGCGAACGCTCCCGTCGAACTCGGTTTTGATCCGGGCGATTTCGACCGGGCGTCACGCGGGCTGCTGGCACAACTCGCAGGCGGCAAGGTAGATACTGCGTTCGGTGTCGTGTGGGACCAAGGACGCTACGACTTCATCGAGCGAGGCAGCACCAACCCCGAGACGGTGAATCCGAGTCTCTGGCGCCAGGCGCAGCTCAACGGGATCCATGGTCTGTTCGAGGTGGCGCCCAATATGTGGCAGGCCCGCGGCTACGACATCTCCAACATCACGTTCATCGCCGGCGCCACGGGTTGGATCATCGTCGACCCACTCACCGTCGAGCCGTGCGCGAAGGCGTGCCTCGATCTCGCCAACGCCACGCTCGGCGAGCGGCCGGTGGTCGCTGTCATCTACACGCACTCGCACACCGACCACTTCGGCGGCGTGCTCGGCGTCACCACCCAGGCCGATGTCGACGCTGGCCGCTGCCGAATCATCGCCCCCGAGCACTTCCTGCACGAGACCATCGGTGAGAACGTCATCGCCGGGTACGCGATGATCCGCCGCGCCACATATCAGTTCGGCCCGCTGCTCCCCGCCGGGCCGCGCACGCACGTCGACTGCGGTCTCGGCAAGGCGATCCCGTTCTGGCCGCCAGGGCTCATCGCCCCGTCGGAGGAGATCACCGAAACCGGCACGGAACTCGTCGTCGACGGTGTGCGCATCATCTTCCAACTCACCCCCGAGGCCGAAGCGCCGGCAGAGATGAACTTCTTCTTCCCCGACTTTGGGTGGCTGTGCACGGCAGAGAACTGCACACACAACATGCACAACCTGGTGCCCATCCGTGGCGCGCTGGTGCGCGACGCGCTGAAGTGGAGCAAGTACATCGGCGAGTTGATCGAACTGTTCGGCGAGCGGGTGGAGTTGATGTTCGCGTCGCACCACTGGCCGCGCTGGGGCAACGACGATGTGCTGCAGTATCTGCGCCTGCAACGCGACCTGTACCGCTGGATTCACGACCAGACGATGCGTCTCGCGAACCACGGCTACAACGCCACTGAGATCGCCGAGATGCTGGAGATGCCGCCCGAGTTCCGGGCCGAATCGCACACGGTCGGCTACTACGGCCACCTGGTACACAACGTGAAGGCCGTCTACCAGCGCTATCTCTCCTGGTACGACGGCAATCCAGCGAACCTGTGGAAGCTGCCGCCGGTGGACGCAGGCACGCGCTACGTCGAACTGGCCGGTGGCGCTGACGCGCTGCTCGCTTCGGCCCGCACTGCGTTCGACAGCGGCGACTACCGCTGGGTCGTCGAGTTGGTGAACCATCTGGTGTTCGCCGACCCCACCAACGTCGACGCACGCGAGCTCCAGGCCGACGCTCTTGAGCAACTCGGGTACCAGAGTGAGTCGGCGACGTTCCGCAACGCCTACTTGATGGGTGCCCAGGAGTTGCGCAACGGAACGATGCCGCGCACCCCCGCCGGCAAGCACGGCTATCTGGACGCGATGACGCCGGACCAACTGTTCGACAGCCTGGCCGTTCGCCTGAACGCGGATGCGGTCGGCGGTGTCCAGATCGCGGTGAACATCACATTCACCGATCTCGGCGAGGACTGGGTGTTGGGTCTCGAGCACCGGGCATTGCACGCCGTGCGCGGTCGCCACGACCCGACGGCTGCGCTGACGTTGGCGATGCCCAAGATCGTGTTGTACCGGATCATCGAAGGCACGGTGCCCTTCGTCGAGGCAATGTCCGAGGCCGCCGCCGACGGCCGAGTGCACGCCGAAGGCGATATCAGCGCGGCGGCCGCCATCTTCGCCAACCTCGACACGTTCCTCAGCAACTTCCCCCTCGTCGAACCCTGAGCCGTGCACACGCGTCAACGACCGCCTGCGGTCAGCGTTGGGCGTCTGAAGCCGCCATACTGACGGCATGGCGAACGACGAAGGCACACCCATCCCGAGCGACGACGACGACGCATTGGAGATCGAGACCTTCGACGCCGACCACGACGGCAAGATCGGTCTAATCGACGGCTACCGGGCAACGCTCGGTCTGGTCGATGCCGAACTGGAGATCGCCGCCGACAAGGCCGAGCACAAGGGCGTCAAGGGCCACCTCGCCGACGCAGCGCACAAGCTGGTCGACAAACTCGACAACGACTGACCCTCAGCCGGTCGGTGGCGCTGCGTTTCTGGCGGCGATCCATTCGATCAGCGCAGTGAGCGGCATCGGATGGGCGATCAGGTAGCCCTGCGTGTACTCGACGCCGAGCTCTCTGACGAGCGCCAGTTGTTCCGGTGTCTCGATCCCCTCCGCCACCACCTTGGCACCGACAGAATGGGCAATGTCGATCGCTGCGCGCAGCAGCATGCGACGCCGATCGTCGCTGCCCGCGACGCCGAGGAACGTGCGGTCCAGTTTCACGAACGACGGTGACAAGGACTGCAACAACCGCAGGTTGGAGAATCCCGATCCGAAATCGTCGATCGACAAACGGGCACCGTGCGCTTCCATCGCCCGAAGCACCGCCATCGCTCGGGCACGTTCGGGGAGGAACACCGATTCGATGACTTCGATCACCAGCCCTTCGAGGCCTGACGCGGTCGGCCAGCCAGACAACTGATCGGCGAGGAAGCGGTCCTCCAGTTGCGTCGCCGACAGGTTGATCGCGACGGCGAGGTCGCCCAGCCCGGCGGCGCGCAACACCTCCAGATCGGCGCGCAGCAGAGCAAATGTGAGCGGGCCGAACTCGCGAATTTGCCCACTCTCCTCGGCGAAGGAGATGAACTCGTGTGCCGTCACCAGTCGATCGGCCCGATTCCAGCGCATGAGCGCTTCCACCTTGCAGAGCGAGCCGTCGGCGACAGCAATGACCGGTTGGAAGTAGAGCTCGAAATTCCCCGCAGCGATCGCATCGGTGATGGCTGCCCGCATCACCCGCCGCTCGTCGGCCAACGCATTGAGCTCGGCGGTGAAGTAGCTGAAGGAGTGGCCCCCCTCTGTCTTGGCGACGTACATCGCTGCGTCGGCAGAACGCATCAGCGATTCGATGTCGTGCGCATCCGATGGGAAGAATGCCACGCCGAAACTGGCGTGCACGGACACCACGGATTCGCCGACATTGATCGGCTCGGCGATGTCCTCCAATAGCCGGGCCAGCACCACCTCGACCTCTGCGGTGCTGTCGAACTCCGTGATCACCAGACCGAACTCATCCCCACCGAGGCGGCCGATGACGTCGTCCGCCCGGGTGCCAGCCTTCAACCGCTCGGCCACGGCCCGCAGGACGGTGTCGCCGGCGGCGTGGCCGTGTTGATCGTTGATCTCCTTGAAGTGATCGATATCCATCCACACGAGTGCCAGAGGGCGACCAGACCGGTCGGCGTGGGCGGCGACGCGCCCGAGTTCGCTGCGGAACGCCACCCGGTTCAACAGCCCCGTGCCCGACTCGTCGAAACGTGCCTGCCGAGTCAGCCGCTCGGTGCGCTCGTGCAACAGCGTGACGTCCTGCATGATCACGAAGGCGATCGAGTCGCCGACCGGACGCGACAACCGACGGATGTCGAGCGCCACCCACAGGGACCGGCCATCGCTGCGAACGAGGTGGTGTGTCGTCGGGGAAACATCTTCGTTGTGCGGATCGAGTCTCCCGACGCACACGTCGGCCAACTCGCGTTCTTCAGCGTGCCCGAACGCGAAGATCGGTCGTCCCAGAATCGATGCCCGCTCGTATCCGACGAGTCCGCAGAACGCGTCGTTCGTCATGACGACCCTGGCTTCGGCGTCGAGCACCGCGATGCCGAAGGCCTTGGTGTCGTACACCGCGCCGAACACGAGCGAGAGATCGCTCGCCTCGCTCTGCGATGCCACCCGTTCGGAGATATCACTGATCGTGCCCACCACCATCGGGTCAACACCTGTGGAAACCGTCGCCGCCGACTCGCGAAAGGAACGTGTGCGCCCGTCACGCACGGTGGCCCGGTACTCCACCGACCACCCCTCATTGATTGCCGCACGCGCTGCGGTGACGCGTTCGCGGTCCTCCGCGATGATGGCATCATCGAGTAACTGCGGGTTCTCCATGAGCTCCGCGGCCGACCACCCCGTGACATCCAGCACGCGATCGTTGATGTAGAGCAAGCGGGTCATCGCGGAGTCGCGTTTCCACACGACCTCTTCCAGGGAGTTGGCGACCAGGGTGAAGTCGGCCAGGGCAGACTCGGCGGCGGTGCGCAAACGGACGAGTTCGGTGACGTCGGTGAGCGTCAGCACCGCCCCACGGCGATCGCCGTTTACAGCGAGGTACGGCACGACGTTGATGAGATACGACCGATCGGGGCCGGAGGCCTCCAACGTGCGGCGTTCGCCAGTACGGACCACAGAGCGCAGCACCGAATCCAGATCCGGAATGGGCAGGGTGCTGGGCACCGAGAGCAGGCTCGATCCGATATCGCTGTCCAGCAACCCGAACAAGCGGCCAGCAATCGTCGTGAAACGCGTGACCCGCAGGTCGATGTCGACGATCACCAGTCCCTGGTTCGATGCATTCTGGATGTTCAACAGATCTGTGTTGAGCGAGGTCTGCTCGTCATTGCCCACGCGCAACATCTGGTTCACCGCGATGAGTTCCTCGTTCGTCGCCTCCAGCTCCTCGTTCGAGGCCTCGAGCTCCTCGTTCGAGGCTTGCAGCTCCTCCGAGGCGGCCTGCAACTCCTCCGACGAGGTCTCCAGCTCTTCGTTGGCGGACTCCAGCTCGGCCACCGTTTGTTGCAGGGAATCCTGCGCTGCACTGAGATCGCGTTCCAGTCGCTCAAGTTCGCGTTCCAGGCGGCTGTCGCGGTCGGTCGGTACGTGTTGCGCGTCGGCGTCCTGCGCCGCTTCGTCGATCTCGATGAAGGACAACACCGAGAGCCGGCGTGCGCCCACCTGCAGCGCCCGTGCTTCAAGTCGTACAGCGCGAGTGGACGACTCCATGCGGAGCACACGTCCGATCACCGTGCTGTCGTTCGAGCCGAGCAGCAGCAGCAGAGAGCGCGCCTCGGCCTGCAGTTCCTTCCGCAGGAACGACAACGCCGACGAGGACCGACGACCTTCGGGCACGCGACAGAACTGCGTTACGTCGCCGACGACTTCCGCAAGGTCGAGTTGCTCATCCAGCACCAGACCCGGGCCGGCGAACGACCGCACCAGCGCTTCGAGCAACGGCACGTGCTGTTCTAACTCCTCGGCAGGGGGGGGGCGGTACGTGTCGCAGGGACCGCGGCGAGAAGGTCGGCAGCAGGGTCGGCACCATCGTCGAGGGGGCCGCCCTCACCACGTCGTTGGTGACGCGCTCAAAGATCTTGTGCCCGGCGTCGAGGGCGCGGAAGCCGACACCGGCTGCACCCAATGCTTCAGAGCGACCGAGGAAGAGCAGCCCGCCGGGCACCAGCGAGTGGCTCACGTACTCAAGCGCCCGGTCCTGCAAGGGAGCCGTGAAGTAGATCATGGTGTTGCGGAACGAAACGAGATCGATTCGCGGGAATGGGGGGCTCTCCCCCACGTTGTGCCGAGCGAACACCACGCAGTCGCGAAGTTCAGTCGCAATCTCCACGCCGGCGGCCGATTCACGCGTGTAGACCGCGCGGAGTTCGTCGGGGATCCGTTCGGCGGCCGACAAGGGGTACAGACCACGGCGAGCGACCTTCAGGCTGGCATCGTCGATGTCGGTGCCGAAGATCTTCAGGTGACGATCGAGTTGCAGCGGTCGGCCCAAGGCCTCGCTGCACAGCATCGCGACTGAGTACACCTCTTCACCGGTCGCACACCCGGGGACCCACACACGGAGCGGCTTTTCGGACGTACGCGCGTTCACCATGATCGCCAGTTGCTCGGCCAACGCCTCGAACGCCTGACCATCACGGAAGAAGGAAGTGACGGTCACCAACAGATGGCGCGCCAGGTATTGCGCCTCTTCAGGATCGGCCGCGAGAATCGGCAGGTAGTCCTCGATCGTGGCAACGTTGCGGATCGCCATTCGCCGCTGGATCTGTCGCCGCAGGGTGGATTCCTTGTAGTGAGAGAAGTCGATACCGAGTGCCTTCTTCAGCCTCACTGCCACGGTGGTGAGCGCCAGCGTTTCGGGCTCGGGCAGTGCCTCCCCCTGCCAGGTTCCAGCAGTGCCCAGGGCGGACAGCCGAGCGCCGATCTCTGCTGCAGAGAGCACGAGGTCGGCACCGCCGAGTGCAACCGCGGCCCGCGGCATCGAGTCGAACCGTGCCGATTCGGACGACTGCGCGAACGCCAGGCCGCCCAGCGCACGTAATGAGCGCATACCCTGCGAGCCATCGACACCGGTGCCCGACAGCACGACGGCCACGCCCGCTGCACCCCGTTGCTCGGCGATCGATTCGAACAACACATCGATGCTGGGGCTGGGAGCGATGCGCTCGGGGGCAGGCACCACGCGAAGCGTGGTGCCGACGAGCAAAACATCGCACCCAGGCGGGCAGACGACAACCGCTCCGGCCCGGAGCTCCGCACCATCCACGGCATGGCTGACGGGGAGGCGCGTGGCCCGGCCGAGCAGCTCGACGAGCACGCTGGGGCGCTCAGGCGACAGATGCTGGGCAACAATGAACGCCACCGCTCCGCCGGGCTGCAGCGCCGCGAGAACTTCGGTGAGTGCCTGCAGCCCACCCGCCGACGAACCGATGCCTACGACAATCTCCGGGGCGGACGCCCCATCGCTTGTGTTCGTTGTCTCCACATGGATTTTCATGCCGGGCCCCCGTCCTGCGCTCTCAGACTAGACCCGCTTCCTGCCGCGAGTAGAGCCCTTCGACTTGAACCCTATTGGCCACGCCACTGGGGTGGCCGCTTGTCGAAGAAGGCCTGAATACCCTCCTGCATGTCCTCCGAGGCGAGGATCGCATCCATCGCCACCTGGGTGGCAGCCCAGCCCGCAGCGTCGCCGGCGGCCAGCTGGCCGTTGATCGCCGCGACACATGCCTGGACCGCAACGGGGCCGTTGAGGCAGATGCGTTTCGCCAGCGCCACGGCGGCGGCGAGCGCACCACCTTCGTCGGTGAGCGCGTTGACGAAGCCAGCCGCGTGGGCCCGTTCGGCACTGATCGGGTCGCCGACCAGGATGAGCTCCCGCGCGAGGTTGAGCGGGAACGTGTGCGGTGCACGAAACAGACCGGCCGACGTGGGCACCAGCCCGCGACGCACCTCGGGCAGCCCGAACCGCGCGGTGCGAGCGGCCACCACCAGGTCGCAGGCCAACGCGATCTCCAGCCCGCCGCCCAGCGCCGGACCTTCGACCGCGGCGATCAGTGGCTTGCGGCGTGAGCGGCGAATGATGCCGTACTCGCCGCCGCGTGGCGTGTTGTAATCCTCGCGAGCGGCGATGTCGCTGCCCGCCGAGAACACCTTCGGCGTGCCGGTGAGGACTCCGGCCCACAGGTCGGGGTCGTCGTCGAGTTCATTCAAGGCAGCATCAATCTCGAACGCCAATGCGCGGTTGATCGCGTTGCGCTTGTCCTCACGACACAGCGAGATGACGAGTACGTGCTCGTCACGGATGGTCTCCACCAATAGCGCAGTCATAGGCAGATCCTACGGTTCGCGGCCTGTATCAGCCGCTGCCCGCCGTTGACTCAGACGGCTTGGGTGGCCTGCACGGCGTCGAGCAGTGCTGCACGTGCACGAGCGACCCGTGAACGCACGGTGCCGATCGGGCACTGCATGACCTCGGCAGCATCCTCGTACGAGAGCCCGACCAACTGCGTGAGCTCGAATGCTTCACGCTGTTCGGGCAACAACCCCAGCAGCAACTGTGCAACCGATTCGTGATCAGGTGCGACATCGGTGGCCGTCGTGCGTGTGATGCGCTCGACAAGCCGGCGCTGCCGCATGCGCCGACGCACATGGTCGGCACAGACATGGCGGCCGATGGACAGCAACCACGACCGCACCGGGGCATCGCCGCGATATGAGTCGAGCGAACGGAACGCGCGCAGGTAGGTCTCCTGCACCAGATCTTCTTCCTCGCCGGGAGAACCGAGTACCGAGCACAGCCGCCACACCAACGGCTGAGTGCTGGCGACGAGCTCACGCACGGCGTGGTCATCACCTTCACGCGCCGCTTCCAGCAGCATCCGCAGGGGGTCTCGCTCACTCACTCCCCTAGTCTGCCAAGCAACTACCCCTGCTTGCATGCATCGGGAACCGAAACGGGCCGAGGAGCGACCTGAAACGTATGGGCTGCGAACGCTGGCAGGACGCCATTTCCGCCCGGGCCGATGGCGAGGACCCCGGGATCGACGAGCGACTCGTCGACGCGCACCTCGCGCGTTGCGCCGCCTGCAGCACGTTCGCGGCGGCGATCGAGGGCAGTCGGCGTCGGCTGGTGGTTCGGCCCGCAGTGGAGATGCCCGACCTGTCGCGGCGTATGGCCAAGACGGCGGCGCTGCTCGACCGGGCTGGTAAGTGGAGCATGGTGCGAGCGCTGCTGATCGTTGTCGCGATCGAGATCGTCGTCACTTCCGTCCCGGCACTGGTGCTCGGCGACGGTGAGGCCAACGTCCACGATGCTCGCCACCTGGGCGCTTTCAGCGTTGCCTACGCCGTGGCACTACTCGTCGCCGCGGTTCGTCCGGCCCGGGCCCGCACGGTGCTGCCGGTCGCCGCGGTACTCGCCGGGGCGTTACTGGTCACCGCCGTGGTCGACCTCGCCAACGGAACCGTGCCACTCGTCAACGAGGCATCACACCTGCCGGAGCTGATCAGCGTGGTGCTGATCTGGTTGCTGGCGATACCCGCCCACCGCGCGCCTGCCGCCGAGCACGACCGCCGCAACCCGCTTCATGTGGTCCACGACAATGCCGACCAGCAAGCGATGTAGCTACACGACCTCGAAGCGGCTGACCGTGGTGAACGAGCACATGTAGAAGTCGCGACCGAAACCGGGCGCACCGAACAACACCGACTGCAACGGGCTGCCAGTATCGGCGCGGGCCAACTCGTCGCCGGTCTCGATGTCGACCACGACCACTTGATCCATCCGCCTCACCGGGTCGTAATCACACAGCACCAGCTCACCCGAATCGGGGAAGCGCAGCGGGTGGGCGGCGTGGTTCAGTTCCTTCTGCCACAACGGTGACGTGCGACCACGCGCGTCGACGCGGAAGCCAGCGACGATGCCGTTACCGCTGTCGTAGGCCACGACCATCCGCCGCACGGGGTCGAGTACCGGCGGGTTGGCAACGAGACCGCCGGGCAGGCCACACACTTCGGTGAGCATGACATCCGCAGTGGAGAGGTTGACGTGCACGAGGTGCAACGGCGAGGGGCTGGTACCCAGACCGCGGAACGATCCGGTGTAGCGCTCGGTGCCGGCACCGTTGTCGAGGAACCATGCTGCACCCGAGTCGATGACGGCGTCCCAGCCGTACGTCTGCCCTGGCAACGTGCGATACACCGCACGGTACGACGAGTCGAGCGACAACGACTGACCGTCCCAGCGCATACGCCACAGGCTGGTGTCGCCGACCACGTAGAGATCGTTGCCATCGGCGCTGAGCCGCGCGATCGAGGGCTCGGGAACTCCCTTGCGCGCCACCTCGGTGAGGAACTCGGGTTCCAGGATCACCATCTCCGACGCGCCGATCCCGTCGGGTTCGGTCTGGCCCGCGCGCAGCCCGCCGAAATCCTTCGTCGCCAGATGGCCGTCGGGCAGGATCACGAAACTGTTGTACGGGCGCTCGCGAGGCATACGGGCCGACGCCAGCAACTCCAGCTCGGCGGTGAGGCGATGCACGTGGCGCCCGAAGGCGACGTAGATCGAGCCATTGGCATGGCACGCGAGGCCACCCGGCCACGTCGGGCCACCCGGCAGATCAGGCGACCGGCGCACAGTCTCCAGCGTGATCGGATCGATCTGCTCCACCCACGACACCGCGGCGTCGCCACCTGTGTGGCACAGCAAATAGACCTCACCCGGATCGCGCAACACGACCATGGTGGACACCATCGCCTGGCGCGACGTGACAGCCAGCTCGCCGCCACCCTTGCCGATCAGGCCGAGGCCACCGCCGCCGATGGGTGCCTGACGACGGGTGGGACCGCCATCCTCGCCCGGCCAACGGCTGGGCCAGTATCCACGTGGCGCCGTCACACCGGAGCTTCCACCCCGCGCAGCGGCAACTGCATCGGGGGTTGGTGATCCCAGAGATCGGCGATCAGGTCGCCGCGCAGGGCCGCCAGCGCCGGATCGTCCCAGCGGTTGACGCGCTGCAGTGGGTCGTCGTTGAGGTCATACAGTTCGCCTTCGGTGCCGTCGTGCGCGCTGCCCGGAAGGTAGGCAGTACAGACGAAACCGTCACGGGTGATGGTGCGCAGGTGCACACCGACCCCGAACAGTTCGCTGTCCCACTCCGTCAGCACTCGCTCGAATCCGCGGGCGTCGGCATCGGTGTCGTCGATCGGCAAGGGTTTGCCTTCCATCCAATGCGGTATTTCCACGCCAGCGATCGTACAGAACGTGGGGGCCAGATCGAGGTGACCCACCGGGCGGGTGACTGTCGTACCGCTCGCCACGCCGACCCGCGATGACGGCGCCGGGCGCCAGATGAGCGGCAGCCGCATCAAACCATCGACGTGGTACGGGCCCTTGAACAACAGACCGAAGTCGCCGCCCAACTCACCGTGATCGGTGGTGAACACGATGTCGACATCGTCCTCGCAGCCCTTCGCGCGCAGGTGCTGCAGTACACGACCGATGGCCTCGTCGATCAGTTCGCACTCCACCGCGTTCAACGCCGTGGTCTCGCGGATCTGATCAGCGGTGAGCGTCGCCGGCACCCATGTCAGCGGTGCCTCATAGTTGCTGACCACGCGTCCGTCGTACCAGGCCCGCCAGTGTTTCGGCTTGCTGTCGAGCACCCGCTCGCGCTCGGTCGTGTCCTCGATGTAGCCGGCGGGCAGCGGTACGTCGCGCCAGTCGATGCGGCCGACCTCGCTGGCCGGCGGGTCCCAGGGGTGGTGCGGGTCGGGGAAGCTCATCCAGCAGAACCAGTCATCGTCGGCCGCGAGGGAGTCGAGCCACGAGATCGTGCGATCGGCCACCCAGTCGGTGTGGTACCACTCCTTGGGGATGTTGTTCACCCATGCCTGCGGTGCACCGGTGTCGCCGCCGCCCATGGCGTTGACCTCCAACGACCCGTCGAGCACCGGGTAGTACATGCCCACGGCTTCCGGGTGGGTGGCGAACAACCAGCGCGCGTAGTGCAGTGGTCCGGCGGCACCATGGGTGGCTGACTCGAAGTGCTCGAACCCGCGGTGTGGTCCGAATGTTCCGTTGCCGGCGAACGTGTTCTCGGCGAAGCGGGCGAACGGGTCGAGGAACGGTTCGAAGTGCGGCTTACCGATGATCGCCGTGCGGTAGCCGGCATCGTGCAGCACCTCGGCCACCGATGGGGCGTCCGCCGGCAACGGCACACCGTTCATCCACACACCGTGCGTGCTGACGTGCTGACCGGTGATCATCGTGCTGCGGCTGGGCATACACACCACGCTCTGCGGGTGCAGTCGCTCGTAACGCACACCCTGTGCGGCGAGGGCATCGACCACTGGCGTGCGCGCAATGGTGCCACCGTTGCAACCGAGCGTGTCGTAACGCTGCTGATCGGTGGTGATGAACAGGATCTTGCGGCCCATCAGAGCGCTCCCTCGGTGGTGAGTTCCATCTGACGCTTCAGTTCGCGCAGGGCACCGGCGGTGCCGCCGCCGATGACCAGCGCCATGGCTCGCGGATCGGCCTCGGTGGAATAGACGACCAGCGTCGTGTCGTCGTGCAGGTCGATCACGTCGATCGTGCCACGGTGGTGCTTGAACACTGGCATGGTGAGCCGATACTGGAACCTGCGCTGAGTGTTGTCGCAGGCCATGATCTCCTCGGGCATCGGGATACCCGAGGCGGTGACGATCGTGCGCAGGGTGCCATCGACCGCAGACGACACGATCCCAGGGAACCATTCGCACAAGCGCTCAGCATCACCAGCGAGTGCCCACACATCGGCTGCCGGACGCTGGATCCGGATCTCGTGTCGAACGGTGCCGTACATCAGGCGACGGTCTCGCGTGTGCCGTCGATGAACCGAAGGATCACCTCGGCCAGCTCGGGGCCCTTGTCCTCCTGCAGGAAGTGCCCGCCGCCGACGATCGTGGTGTGCGGCTGGCCCTGTGCGCCGGGAATGCGGCGCATGAACGGACTCTCCCCGCCCTTGGTGATCGGGTCGCTGTCGCTGAACGCGCACAGCCACGGGCGGGTGAACTGCTCGAGTACCTGCCAGGCGGCACGGTTCTCGGGCACCTCGGCCTGATCGGCGAGGTTCGGCACCATCGACGGAAAGATGCGGGCACCTGCGGTGTAGCTGTCGTCGGGGAACGGCGCGTCGTAGGCCGCGATGACGTCGGCGGCCAGATCAGTAGCGCTGCCACCGTTGACGATGCCGCCGATCGGGAACACGGGCGATTCGCTGGCGAACTTCTGCCATGCCAGGAACGCCTCACTGGCCTTGCCGTTGCCGTCGGGAAGGCCGGTGTTGCCGACGACGACACGCGCGAAGCGGTCGGGTTGCGCACTGACGAGGCGCAGACCGACGAGGCCGCCCCAGTCCTGACCGAAGAACGTCACGTCGCGCAGATCGAGCACATCGAACACCAACTCGCTCATCCACGAGATGTGGCGGGCGTAGGTGTAATCGCCCTGGGCTGCCGGCTTGTCGCTGCGACCGAAGCCCACCAGGTCGGGGGCAATCACACGATGACCGGCGGCCGTCAGGATCGGGATCATGTGCCGGTACAGGTAACTCCACGACGGCTCACCGTGCATCAGCAGGATCGGGGCGGCGTCGGCCGGGCCCTCGTCGAGGTAATGCACGCGCAACGTGCCAGCGCTGGGGTCGCCAGGGATCGCGGTGATGTCCGCATAGTGCGGTGCGAACGAGTAGTCGGGCAAACCGGCGAAGCGGTCGTCGGGGGTGCGCAGGATCTGCATGGATGGCTCCTGTGAGTCGTGAGGATCGGGAACTAGAACTCGTGAACGGTGAGGTCGTCGCCGAGGATGATCGGGCCGGTGAAGTGGGCGGCGGCCAGAGCGCGCCATTCATCTTCCTGGCCGGGCTGCATGCCAGGGATGTAATGGGTCATCACCAGTGCACCCACACCGCAGCGGGTGGCGGTCTCGCCGGCCTGCTCGACAGTGGAGTGGTAGTCGAGGATGTCCTGGAACCGTGCGTTGGGCACCAGTTTGACGATGTCGGCGCGCATCACCGACTGCACGTAGGCGTCGGCGCCGTTGCACAGTTCGTCGAGTGCCGCGCACGGCACTCCGTCGCCGCCGAGCACCACTGACTTGCCTTCCACTTCGATGCGGTAGGCAACCGTCGGCTCCACCGGACGATGGTCGGTGGCGCCGACGCGCACCGTGGCCGCCCCGAGTGTGAACACTTCCCCGGGCAGCACCTCCACCGCCACCACCGACGGACCCTGCACGAGGTCGTCGTGGTGGTCCATGCGATACCGGATATCGGGTGCCAGCGAAGCCAGTGTGCCGGCGACGACCTCCGCCGTACCGGGGGGGCCATACACCGTGAGCGTCAGCGGCCCCGGACTCATGACCCAGTGCGTGGTGATGACATCGCCGAGGTCGGTGATGTGGTCGCTGTGCAGGTGGGTGAGCAACAGTGCGTTCAGCATCGGTGGCACGACACCGGCGGCCACGAGCCGCATCAACACACCGCGCCCGCAGTCGATCAGGGCGGTGAGACCCTCGGCTGTCACCAACGTTGCCGCGCCGGCGCGACGCGGGTCAGGGAGCGGTGTGCCGGTACCGAGCAGGGTGATACGCATGGGTCAGTTCTCCAGAATGCGGGTGATCGAATCGATGAGCGCAGCCGCGATGCGCTCAGTGGACAGGCCCTGGTCGTCGCGCATCAGCTGCACCGATTCGAACGAGGCGAGAATGTCGACGGAGACCAGTGCACCGTCTGCGCGAACGGGGTTCATCGCGTTGAGTTCGGGAGCGAACATCTGCTGCACCTGGGAACGCCACATGGCGCGGGCCTGACGCAACTGCTCCGCGACCATCGGCCGGAACGGTGCCCGGATTCGGGCGACGATGCCGACGGAGCCGATCTCGTCGTACGTGCGAAGACGTGAGTGCACCAGACGAGCCACCCGATCGGACAGCGGCCGGTCGGAAGACAGGTCGAGTACCGCCAGTTGGCGCACGCGTTCGTACTGGCGGGCGATAGCCACGCGATTGAGGTCCTCGAGGTCGTCGAAGTAGCGGAACAGCGATCGCGGCGACAAACCTGCCCGCTCGGCAATCTGGTCGCTGGTCGGTTCGAAGTTGCCTTCGGAGAACAACGCGAGGATCGCGTCGACCACCGTCAGACGGTTCCGATCACGTCGAGCGTGGCGACCATCCGTCGCAGGTGTGGGAGCCGTGGTCGCGATCACTTCGCGCCCGTCTCGCGCTGAGTCCCGAACGGGATCACTTCGCCACGGTTGATGGACACCCAATCACGGGCCTGCAAGTACGGCTCGAACGAACGCACGATGGCGTGCTGATCGGCCTCGGTCTTGGGGCGCTGCAGTTCGTAGAGGTGCGGGAACTCGAGCCAGGCGGTGACGCCGTGCCACAGACGGGCGGCGGCCTCGCCGGTTGGCGGGTCGATCAGCACTGGGCCGAACAGCGTCTGCCCGTCGGGGAAGATGAGCGTCGGCACACCGAACCCGCCGGAGTCGAGCACACGCTGGTGCTCGGCGCGAACCTCGTCGTGTGTGGTGGGGTCGGCGATGGCTTCGTCCACGAGCGCTGGGTCGAGACCGATATCGGCCAGCAACTCACGGGCGACATCGGGATCGTGTGGCTTGCGGCCTTCGGCGTGCAACGCCTGACCGGCCCGTGCGTACCAGTCGTCGAGCAGGCTCATGTCGGTGCGGCGCAACAACGCGCCGATGCGCATCATCGACCAGCCGTAGCTCCAGTCGCGCTCCCACGGGTGCTTCTTACCCTCGACCCGGTTGACCTCTTCCAGGCTGAAGAACCGCCAGTTCACCGTCAGGCCCAGTTCGTCGCGGGCCGATCGCATCCAGAGCGACGTCTGGTACGCGAAGGGGCACATCACGTCGAAGTGGAAATCGACCGTCGTGGGCGCTGGCATGGTCGCTGACATGGGCGCACCGTAACAGTTGACAGTCCTTCTGACAAGACATACGGTTGGCGCATGTTGAGTGAACCCGGGTTCCAAGGCCGCATCGGACGGACGCACACCGAATCGCAGCCGTGGTGGCCCAACCCACCCGCCGGCCTCGGCGGCACGAACGTGGTGATGATCGTGCTCGACGACACCGGGTTCGCGCACTTCAATTGTTACGGCAGCACGCTGTCCACGCCGAACATCGATCGACTTGCCGCCGGTGGCCTGCGCTACACCAGTTTCCACACGACCGCGTTGTGCTCACCCACACGGGCGTGCCTGATGTCGGGCCGCAACCACCACTCAGTGGGTATGCGCGGTATCTCCAACTGGAACACCGGGTACCCACACATGCGCGGCGGTATCACACCGCGTGCGGCAACCATCGCCGAACTGCTGCGCACCGACGGTTACGCCACGTACGCCGCCGGCAAGTGGCACCTGGCACCGATGGAGGAGACCTCCGCTGCCGGGCCGCACCACAACTGGCCGCTGCAGAAGGGGTTCGACAAGTACTACGGATTCCTGCAGGGTGAGAGCGATCAGTTCAGCCCGGAACTGACCCGCGACAACCACCACCTCGAACCGCCGGCGACGATGCCCGACGGACGGCCCTACCACTTCAGCGAGGACATCGTCGATCAGTCCATCGGCTGGGTCCGCGACCTGGTGTCGGTGCGCCCCGACCGGCCGTTCTTCCTGTACCTCGCGTTCGGCGCGATGCACGCACCGCACCAGGCCCCGGCCGACTACCTGCAGCGCTGGCGTGGCAAGTTCGACGAGGGCTACGACGTGCTTCGCGAGCGCTGGTACCAGCGCCAGGTGGAGATGGGCATCGTGCCGCCCGGCACCACGCAGGCGCCACGCAACCCAGGGGTGCCCGCATGGGACGACCTGACACCCAACCAGAAGGCGTTCTCCTGCCGACTACAAGAAGCGTTCGCGGCGATGCTCGAACACACCGACGACCAAATCGGCCGACTGACGGCCTTCCTCGAACAGCAGGGCCTGCTGGACGACACGATGGTCATGGTGTGCTCGGACAATGGTGCCAGCCGCGAAGGCGGCCCGTTCGGAGTGATGAACGAGTTCAGCTTCTTCAACGGCAACTGGGAGAACATCGACGACATCGTCGAGCACCGCCTCGACGACATCGGCACCGCCCACTCGCACAGCAACTACCCGTGGGGTTGGGCACAGGCCGGGAACAGCCCGCTGCGGTGGTACAAGCAGAACACCTACGGCGGCGGTGTGCGCGACCCGTTGGTGGTGCATTGGCCGAAGGGCATCGAGGCCCGCGGCGAGGTACGCCACCAGTTCTGCCACGCCGTCGACATTGCCGCCACCGTGCTCGACATCGCCGGCACGTCAGCGCCCACCCACGCGAACGGGTTCGAGCAGATCCCGATGCACGGCACGTCCATCGCCCCCACGTTCGCCGACGCTGCCGCGCCGCCGCAGCGGCGAGTGCAGTACTTCGAACAGATGGGCCACCGCGGTATCTGGGCACTCGACACCGAGGGCAAAGCCTGGAAGGCCACCACCTATCACGTACCCGGCCACGCCTATGACGATGACGAGTGGGAACTGTTCGACCTCGACGCCGACTTCAGCGAGTGCCACAACCTCGCGAGCGAGCGGCCAGAGAAGTTGCGCGAAATGATCGACCTGTGGTGGTCACAGGCCGGCGAGATGGGTGTGCTGCCGCTCGATGATCGCACGATCGAACTGTTCTCCGGCGAACCCCGCCCCGGCACACCACACGCACGGCTGTCCTACGAGTACCTCGCGCCGATCGCGCACATTCCCTCCGATGTCTGCCCGCCGCTCGGCGGCCGCAACTGGACGCTGACGATCGATACGACGGTGCCAGTGCCAGGTGGACCCCGAATTGAGGGTGTGCTGTATGCCCGCGGCAACCACAGCGTCGGCCACTCGTTCTTCATCAAGGACGGGGTGCTGCACTTCGACTACAACGCGCTCGGCGACCACTACCGCGCATCGGCCCCGCTGACGCTCGCGCCGGGCGACCACACCTTCGTCGCTCGCTTCGAACGCGGTGATGCCGCTCCCGGCACCGAGGGCACGTTGTTCATCGCCGTCGACGGCGCCGACCTGGCCTCCATTGGCATCGTGCGTATCGTGCGCATGCTTGGATCCACCGGCCTCGACATCGGGCGCGACGGTGTCGCCCCCTCGGTCGGCGACTACACCGCGCCGTTCGCATTCACCGGGACGGTGCACCGCGCCCGCTTCGACATCCACTCGCGGGCCTCGAAGGCCGACATCGCAGCCACCGCTGCGGCCGAGATGGCACGGGAATAGGAAGGACACACCATGGCCGATGCAAGCAACGTCCTGGTGCTGGATTCGCTGCAGCGCCGCATGAAGGCGATGCACTCGCTCTACCACCAGGCGGTGTCCACCATGGACATCGAACATGTCAACCACTTCGAGCGTGAGGGTGTGCTGCCGATCGCGTTCTGCTTGTTCCACATCACGAACATGATCGACGCGTCGTTCATGTTGATGACCGGCACGCTGCCGATCTGGAACGCCGAGTGGCAGACCCGCGTGGGCATGACGATCGACGACCACGGCAAACACCGCACGGTCGACGAGATGATCCACCAACGCATCGGCGATTACGAGGCGTTCCAGGAGTACATGCGCGCCGTGTTCACCCGCACCGAGGAATGGCTGGCACAACTCGATGCCGCCGAACTCGACCGGGTGATCGTCACTCGCCCGTTCCCGCCGCAGATCGCCAGCACGTACAGCGCCCGCGTCGCCGGGCCGCAGGGCATCACCCTGCTCGATGCCACCGAGTGCTGGATCTACCAGCACGGCCTGCGCCACATGGGCGAAATCGAACTGGCCCGCGGCCTCGTCGGCCTGAACGGCATGACCTCCTAGTCGGGCTTCGGCTTCTGGGAAGGATCCGTCCCACCGGCCGTTCTGGGAAGGATGAGTCCCGGAAACCGGGAACGGGGCTTCCCAGCAGCCGCCCGAATCAGCCCTTGGCGACGAGTTTGCGGGCGTAGGCCAGTGCGTGGTGCAGCGAGTCGGTGAACGCCCGACCGGTCCAGGCGATGTCGTACGCCGTGCCGTGGTCGACAGACGTGCGCACGATCGGCAGACCGAGTGTGACGTTGACGCCCGTGTCGAACGCGATCAACTTCATCGGCCCATGACCCTGGTCGTGGTACATGCACACGATGGCGTCGAAGCGACCGCGATGTAACGCTTGGTAGAACACGGTGTCGGCCGGATGCGGGCCGGTGCAGTCGATGCCCTCGGCGACGGCAGCCTCGATCGCGGGCACGATGTGCTCGGCCTCTTCGGTGCCGAACATACCGTTCTCGCCCGCATGCGGGTTCAGCCCACACACCGCGATACGCGGTCCGGGCATGAAGCGGCGCAGCGTGTCGACCGTGAGGTGTACAACGTCGAGGACCCGATCAGCGCGCACCCTGTTGATCGCCTCGGCGAGCGAGACGTGGGTGCTGACGTGAGTGACGGCGAGCGGCCCGTTGGTCAGCATCATCGTCACCTTCTCGACACCGCAGATCTGGGCGACGAACTCGGTGTGCCCGACGAACGTGGGGTCGCTGAGCTGCGTGGCCTCTTTGTTCATCGGCATCGTGACCAACCCGGCCACCTTGCCCGCCAGTGCATCAAGCGTGGCTCGCTCCACGTAAGCACGCGCGGCAGCGCCGGTTGCTTCGTCGATCCGCCCCGGCCGATGATCGGTCGCTGCCAGTAGGCCGAGGTCGACGATCGGGAGCTGATCCCAGTCGACGTTCAGGCCGAGCATGCGCGCACCGTGGTGCAGGATGGCTGCGTCGCCGTAGACGATCACATCGTCGCCGAGTCCACCTTCACAGAACGTCCGCAGCAGGATTTCCGGGCCGACGCCCGAGGCGTCACCCATCGTGATAGCCAGAGGTGCATTCATGTCAGACAGTCTGCGCGCCGAACAGGTCGATGAGCGCATTCAGCCCGCCGAAACCGCCGGCCTTGGTGATCACCAACGGGCCGCCACCGTGCTCGTCCAGGCTCCATGGCATCCCTGGCCCCATCATCCCGCCCACCCTCCGCGGTGCGTCACCCAGTACCGCCGCGGCTGTGTCGCCGCCGATGATCACGAGTGCCGACGACTGCAGTTCGCCAAGGCGGAGGCGGGCACGCTCGGCCAGTTCGCGAGCGGGCCATGGGCTGAGCTCGGCCTCGTCCGCCAGTGCTGGGACGGCGAGCACCTCCACATCCGGCCGGCTCATCCGCAGGCGTTCGATCTGACGGCGCGAGGTCCTGTTCGCGCTGCCACAGACCACCAGCACCCGCTCACCGACCTCAGGACGCGATGCCGACGGCATCATCGGTCGCCCGACGTGCGCGGCGAACACCGCCGCCAACGGCCCAGCCGGGCCGACCACCAACAACTCTGCAGGGTCGACATCGGCCAGGGTCGCGGCCATCGCGTACATCGTCTCGGTGTCGGGTACATCACACACGGCAAGGCCGCCACCGGTGCGCACCCATGCCGCGAGGCCAGCAGCATGCGGCACGAATGACGCCTCGGGCATGTGCTGACGCATATCGCCCACCTGCTCGTCGAACAAGCGCACCACACCGCGCACGCAGGTGCGACCCAGATCGGGCCAGCCGGGCAGGACGACCACGCGACGGTTGCCCGCCTGTCGGCGCGCTCGCGCCTCCACAGCCCAGTTGCCGCGCAGCGTGGAGTCCATCTTGTGGCCGGCCCAGCCGTTGGGAACCTCGATGCTCGCTGCAATCAACCGGGCATCTGCTGCCTCGAGCCCACGTGAGGCCAGGTCGACCACACCACTCTCTGGGGCAGGCTGCCCAACCGTCACCAGCACCGGGCCGTCACCGAGTACGAGGGCGATCAAAGCCGCGACCTCGAACGCTCCCGTGCGGTCGTCCGCCGCCACCGACCACCGAGACGCGCTCATCCGAACTCGAAGGAGGTCACGCCGAAGATGCGATCGGTGGGTAGTCCTGGGTCTGTTCCGAGGTACATGCGGGCGCAGCCGAACGATTCCGTGAGCCCTCGCCGTTGCGCCATCGCGACACCGGAGCGGTTCACCTCGGGCACATCAACTTGCACGAACTCACCGGCGATGTGAGCGCACAACGTGTCCAGTAGTCGTTCGGCCACCTGCTCTGTGTCGGCGAACAACGGCCCGATCTTGTAGCCGCGTACACACGGTCGGGCGACGCCGTAGCCGATCAGTGCGCCATCGGGGCCGGTCAGCGCCGCGGTGTGGGCGCCCTGCTGCTCGACCCACCGTTGCAGGAACGCCGACCGGGGCGCCGCCACATGCCGACGGTCGAAGCTGTCGAGTTGCGCGAACGGCACATCGCTCAGCGGCACGACCTCCGGATCGGCCACACCATGAGCGACGCCCTCGTACCGCAGGTCGCGGTACGCAAGCGTGAACCCGCCACGTTCGTAGAACGGCACCATTGCGAACACCCCGTCCATACCGATCGACGCGCCGGGCTGCAGACGCTTCAGCAGCAGGTCGCGGCGACGGTGCCACAACTGCGTGCCCAGGCCACCACCACGGAAGTCGGTGTGCACGATGAACAACCCCATGAATCCGTGCAGCCCCGCGTAGGAGATGATCGTGCCGCCGCCGATCAGTCGGTCGCCCTGACGGAGAGCGATGAAGGCATCCGGGTCGATGTCCCAGGCGATCTCGATGTCGTTGTGCCCTGGGTTCCACCCTTCGGCGGCCGCCCACTGTCCCAGCACGGCGATCTCGTCGCGCCGCATCGGCTCGATGACGAGGTCCGCGGCTGCTCCCCCATCGGGTCCGGCGAGGTTGGTGCCCATGTGCCTCAGCCCACCTTGGTGGAGAGCGGCGCACCCTTCGTCAACAGCGTGGCGAGCAGGATCTGGACGGGCTGGGTGCCCTTGTTCTCTGCCCAGTGCACCATGTCGCTGGTCTCCACCACACCATCGCCGACCTTGAGTTCAACAACCGCCGGAGCCGACACCTGCTCACTCGTGCCGTCAGCACGATTGACAGTGACCGTGTTCTCGACGACGTGGTACGTGAGCACACCGGCCTGGATCGTGGCGATCTGCGTACCCTCATGGAAGTGGGTCGGCAAGGCCACGCCGCCAGGAATCGCGATCTGCTGGAGGTACAACGTCTCACCCGGCGCATTCGACGGGTCGGACTGGCCGAAGAGAACGCGTGTGACCGCAGCACTCGCCGGGGCGGAATCAGTGGAGGCAACTGGCGCATCGCCACATGCGGACAGCAGCACTCCGCCCAGCGCGAGACCAGCGGCAAGGGTGAGCGGGCGGATGCTATGGCGGAGGTGCTTCGTCAACATCGGACGAGTATGGCTCAGTTGACCTTGCGCGTGTGGCCTTCCCAGAACGGGGCACGGAGATCTTTCTTCAGCACCTTCATCGCGCCCGAGAGCGGCAGCGGTTCGGTGCGGAACGACACGCTCTTGGGCAGTTTGTATCCGGCGATGGAGTCGCGCGAGTGCGCGATCAGTTCTTCGGCTGTCGCGGTCGCGCCATCGCGCAGCACCACGATGGCGTGCACGGCCTCGCCCCACTGCTCGCTGGGGATGCCGATGACGGCCACTTGCAGCACGGCCGGATGACTGGCGATCGCGTTCTCCACCTCGGTCGAGTACACGTTCTCGCCGCCCGTGACGATCATGTCCTTCACGCGATCGACGAGGAACAGGTAGCCATCGCTGTCGAGGTACCCGGCGTCGCCGGTGTGGTACCAGCCGTCGCGGAATGCCTCGGCCGTGGCCTCAGGCTTCTTCCAGTACTCGATCATGAAGTTGCCCGAGCGGGCGCACACCTCACCGGCCTGACCCGTCGGCAAGCCGTTGCCCTCCTCGTCCTGGATCGACAACACCACACCTGGCATCGGCATACCGGCCGCGCGCAGGTACTTCGTACCCGCACGATGTTCATCGGGGCCCAGCAGACACAGCACGCTCGAGCTTTCGGTCATGCCGTAGCCCTGCCACATGTTCGTCTCGGGGTAGATCGGCAGCAGTTTCTCCAGCAGCGCCTGCGGCATCGGCGACGCTCCGTACACCAGGTCGTCGAAGCGCAGACCGTCCGGCGTGAAGTCGGGATGCGCGAGCACCATACCGATCATCGTCGGCACCATCACCGTGAGCGTGGGGCGGTACTGCCGCACGGCCGTCATCACGGCCTTCGGCTCGAACATGGGCACGATCACACTGTGCGCGCCTTTCGCCGGACCACCGAGCACGCTGAACATCGACGCCGCGTGGAACATCGGGGTCTGCATCATGTTCACCGAGTCGCGGCCGAACTGCAGAGTCATCATCACGTGGTAGGCGTTGAGGATCTCGGCGCGCTGATCGAGCAGCACACCCTTGGGCAGGCCGGTAGTACCGCCGGTGTACATCAACACCACCGGGTCGGTCTCCTCGCCCTCATCGGGGATGACGCACGTCTGGTTGCCGATCAACTCGTCGTAGGTGATCGTGTGCGGCACGTCGCCGGGGCCGACGAGCACGATGTGTTCGAGGCCGGCCTCCTCCTTCACCGCGTCGATCAGTGGAGCGAAGATGCCGTCCACGAAACAGACCTTCGTACCCGAGTCGCGCAGCACGTAGGCAAGCTCCTTGGGGGCGAAGCGCAGGTTGAGCGGGTTGATCACACCGCCGCCCAGGAACGCGGCGTGGTACATCTGCAGGTACTCGGGCGAGTTCAGCGTCATCACCGCGAAGCGATCGCCGCGTCCGACCCCCAGCCCGCGCAGACCGGCGATCAGGCGACCGACCTTGTCGAGGTGCTGCGCGTACGTGTCGGTGGCACCCGTGGAGGTATTCGTCGCGCACGGCCGATCGGCGTTGCGTTCGACGGCCGGCAGCAAGAGGCGGTGATAGATGAGTTCCTTCATGCCGCCACCATAGAACTCGCAGCACAGGTCGACCGACCCGGCGCCCGCCCCCCTCCCCTGCGTTTGAAGGCGTAACCGCACAGGGTGCGGTTACGCCTTCAAACGGAGTGGGAACTTTCGGCGCGGATCGGTCGACCTGTGCTTCGTGACCGACATCGAGCAATCCTCCGGAACCGAACTCACGGCCGAGCCGACGGCCGAGCCGACCGCAGCGTCGACCGCAGAGACGGCCAGTCGACGTTGGCGCAGCCTGTGGCGAGTGCACTTCTACGCAGGCATGTTCTCCATGCCGTTCATCATCCTGATGGCGCTCACCGGTCTGGTGATCCTGTACACGCAGACGATCCACGACACGACCGAGTCGAACGTGCGCACCGTCGCCGACAGCGGTGAGTGGGTGTCGTTCGACCTGCAGGAACAGGCCGTCGAGGCTGCATACCCGGAACACACCGTGGTCGCGATGACCTTGCCGGTCGACGGTGAGCACTCGACGATCTTCGGCTTCGACAACGGCCATCAGGCGTATGTCGACCCCTACACGGCGAAGGTGTTGGGTGCCAACGACCCGGGCCGGGGCATCGTCGGCCTGGCGAACCGACTACACGGGTTCCTCAACAACAACGAGCGGATGGTGTCGCTGCCCACGGTGTCGGCGCTGTGGGACGACGGCCCGGTGATGCGCGACTACGTGATCGGCGACCTGATCCTCGAATGCTTCGGCGTGTGGACGATGGTGCTCGCCATCACCGGCATCTACCTCTGGTGGCCGCGCCGCCGCGCTGCTGCAACGAGCCGCGACAAGAACGGTCGCGGCCTGTTCCGCATCCGCCTCGGCAAGAAAGGTCGCGCCCGCTGGCGTGACCTGCACGCCGTGCCCGGTGTCGTGCTGGCGTCGATCATGCTGGTCACGCTCGTCAGCGGTATGGCGTGGAGCACCTATTGGAGTGCGAACTTCACATCACTCGCCAACGAGATCAGCCCGAATGTCTGGACCGACGCTCCCGCCAGCGCGCTCGGCACACGCGGCGACCTCGACCGTCTCGGCAACCACATCACATGGAACACCGGCGATCAACCGATCCCGGCAAGTTATGCGACGGTGACGGACGGTTCGCTGCCGGCTCCCGTCAGCCTCGACAGCCTCGTCGCTATCGGCACGAAGGAGGGTATGAAGCCGGGGTACTCGGTGTACTTCCCTGACAACAGTGCACTCGACGATGCGAACAACCCGATCTACGGCGCCTTCACCCTGTCGAACTCGTGGCCGCG
Source organism: uncultured Acidimicrobiaceae bacterium (assembly GCA_903919215.1). Taxonomy (GTDB): domain Bacteria; phylum Actinomycetota; class Acidimicrobiia; order Acidimicrobiales; family Ilumatobacteraceae; genus UBA668. The sequence continues at coordinate 234 of CAIXHI010000213.1, read as the reverse complement.
CAAGACCGGCGAGGCGCGCAACGTGTACCTCGACCAGTTCACGGGCACCCACCTCTCGGAACTCGATGCCTACGGTCTCGGCTCGGTCAGCTACGCGCTGGACACAATGGTCAGTTGGCACATGGGCACACAGTGGGGAATCGTCACGCGCATCCTGATGACGCTGATGTGCGTCCTCGCGATCTGGTCGATCATCAGCGCCTTCGTCATGTACTGGAAGCGCCGCCGGTCGGG
>CAIXHI010000212.1 GCA_903919215.1 uncultured Acidimicrobiaceae bacterium | reverse complement strand
GAGGCGCTCGCGGCCTATCGCCAGAGCTATCCCGACTTCACTCCCACTCAAATCGCAGCGCAGTTGGTCACCGATCGTGTGATGTGGCACGGCAGCATCGACTGGTGCGAACGCAAGGGTGCTGCCGGGGGTGCACCTACGTATGCCTACCGCTTCGATTACGAGACCACAGCGCTGGGCGGCATTCTTGGAGCCACCCACGGCGGCGACATTCCGTTCGCTCTCGCCAACTGGATGCTGCACCCAATGGCCGGCGATCGGCCAGAGAACGCTGCGTTCTCGAAGACGGTGAGCGAGGCGTTCGTGCAGTTCGCGCACACCGGCAACCCGAACCATCCTGGGTTGCCCGAGTGGCGGCCGTACACGACCGACGACCGTTACACGATGGTGCTGAACGTGGAGTCCGCAACGGTGAGCGACCCGCTGGCTCGTCTGCGGGCACTGTGGTCAGCCAGGAGCGTCTGACCGCCGACCTTCCCGGGCGCGTTCAGCGTGAGCGCGTCGGGTGGAGGCTCAAGCCTCTGCCCGACGTGCCTTTTTGTCGGCTCTGAGTTGCGCTGCCGCGCCCTCCAGGAGGAGGTCGAGGCCAGCCTCGAATCGTTGCGCGACCATCGACGTGGTCAGTCCAGGCTGATCGTGGGTCATGATCCCGGTGGCCGTGACACCACTGGTATAGAAGAACAAGGCGGCGATGAGCGTCAGGCTGCTGTCAGTGGAGAACCCCGCGTCGGCGAGCATCCGCATGATCGTGGCCTGTGTGTCGACGGGACCTGTGGCCTCGACGTTGGCGAGGTGGTACCGGGCCATTCCCGGATAGCGCGTGAATGCTGCCGCAAAGTCGATCATGAGCGTGCGAAGCGTGGGTTGCCACGACTTGGGAGTCGTGGATTGCAACTCGATCGTGGTCATGATCCGTTCGGCGATCAGGTTCAGCAGTCCATCGCGGTTCGGCACGTAATGGTACGTCGCCCCTAGAGCCACGCCCAGCCGCTCGGAGAGACGGCGCATGGTCAGTTGGTCGGCGCCCGACTCGGCGATCAGCTCACACGCAGTCTCGACGATCACCTCGATGCTCAGCCCGGGTCGGGATGCGGCCGGAGTGCGGAGTGCGTCCTTCTTCTTCTGCATTCGTTCGCTCGGTTCGGATCGTGTCGCTGTTTTAGACATCCGCTGAACAGTGTTGAGCAAACGGCCAAGTGGGGCTACTGTAGCCACACATCGGGCCACGCGCCCGCTTCCGGTTCGGGGGAACCACGGATGAGCGAGACGACTGCGCACGCCAACACCAACACGAGCGACGGAGCGACACCGGTGATCGAGGCGATCGGTATCGACGTCGGGTATGGCTCAGTCTCGGTAATCAAGGGAATGCATCTGTCGGTGAAGCCGGGTGAGGTGGTCGCGCTGTTGGGCGTCAACGGCGCTGGCAAGAGCACCACGGTGAAGGCGCTGGCGGGCGAATTGCGTCCGACTGCCGGCGAGATCCGTCTGAAGGGTGAAGCCACCACTGATCCGCTGCACAAGCGTGCTCGCCGCGGATTGCGTCTGATCACTGAGGAGCGTTCGGTGTTCATGGGTTTGTCCGCTGCCGACAACCTACGCCTGGGCGGCCACAACAAGGACGCCGTTCTGGAGATCTTCCCCGAACTCGAGCGGCTGCTGCGTCGCAAGGCTGGCCTATTGTCGGGTGGTGAGCAGCAGATGCTGACACTCGGACGTGCGCTGGCGTCCAAGCCCGACATCTTGCTGATTGACGAACTGTCACTGGGTCTGGCTCCGCTGGTGCTCGAGCGTCTGCTGACCAAGGTGCGCGAGGCCGCCGATAGCGGCACCGGCGTCCTGTTGGTAGAGCAGCACATCCGCTATGCGCTGGAGATGTCAGATCGGGCCTACGTGCTCAGTCGTGGGCAGATCGTGCTGCAAGGCGACGCCGCCGACATGCTGCTCCGAGTTGACGAAATCGAGCGTTCGTACCTCGAGTCCGGCGAGCTCGCCGACACGACGCACTGAGCATCCACCGCCTGTGCTCGATTTCGTCATCAAGAACGGGTCATTGCTCGACGGCAGCGGCGCCGCTGCCATGCGTATGGACGTCGGGGTCAAGGACGGGTTGATCGTCGTCGTCTCGCCGTCGATCGACGACGAGGCGACTGAGGTGTTCGATGCAACCGGCCGAGTGGTGACCCCAGGTTTCGTCGATGTGCACAGCCACTACGACGCGCAGGTGATCTGGGACGACCTACTCGAGCCGAGCAGCCCACACGGGGTCACCACCGTCGTGTTCGGCAACTGCGGTGTCGGGTTCGCTCCGGCCCGGCCTTCCGACCGTGAGGGCCTGATCCGGTTGATTGAGGGGGTGGAGGACATCCCAGGCGAGGCACTCGCCGCCGGGATGGCCTGGAGTTGGGAGACCTTCACCGAATACCTTGACGAATTGTCGTCGCGTCGCTGGGCGGTCGATGTCGGCACACAGTTGGCGCATGGCCCCTTGCGCACGTTCGCGATGGGTGCCGACTCGGTGGAGAACCGGCCGGCCGATGCGGCCCAACTCGATGTCATGGCCGCCATCGCCCGCGAGGCGGCGCAGGCCGGCTCGTTCGGTTTCAGTACGTCACGCACGCTCGGTCACCGTGCGCTCGATGGCACCCCCGTTCCCGGCACCTACGCCACGTTTGAGGAACTGGTGGCGATCGGCAAGGGCATCGCTGCTGGCGGCGGCGGCGTCTTCGAGTTCGCCCCCGCAGGAATTGCGCGCAGCGACGCCCCCGAGATCGTCGCTGCAGAGTTCGAATGGATCGGTGCGTTGGCCAGGGCCACCGGGTTGCCAACTACGTTCCTCGAACTGCAGGCACACAACGACCCGCAGCGGTGGCGGCGCGAGATGGACACGGCAGCTGCCTGGTGCGCTGCCGGTCTATCGGTGACACCACTGGTGGCGGGCCGATCCGGCGGAGTCTTGTGGGGTTGGGATGTCCGTCACCCGTTTGTGACCCGACCCTCGTACGTGCGCATCGCGCATCTGCCGCTCGCCGAGCGACTCGAGGCGCTGCGTCGTCGCGATGTCCGCGCGGCGATCCTTGGCGAGGAGGATGAACCTGTCACGTC
>CAIXHI010000211.1 GCA_903919215.1 uncultured Acidimicrobiaceae bacterium | reverse complement strand
TGCTCGTCAACGGCGTCCTCAAGCCAGGCTGACCCGAAAACGGCAACGGCCCGCGCCACCCGAAGGTGACGCGGGCCGAACCGTGGAGTCAGCGGCGAGGTGCCAGGCCGAGTGCTTGGTCGATCTCGGCGCAGCGCTGCTTGATCCGCTCGAGCGCCGCGTCGAGCGCCAGGTGGCGTGAATCCCCTTCGTGTGTTCGTTGCGTAGCAACCCGGTAGCCCCCAGAACCCCTGAATGCAGAGAGCCGGCCCTTTCGGACCGGCTCTGACCTGCTTCTTTGTGTCGGGCTGGCGGGATTCGAACCCACGACCTCTTGTCCCCCAGACAAGCGCGCTAACCAAGCTGCGCCACAGCCCGTATGTCGACGGTCGACTCTATCCGTCAGACGAACAACTGCACCACCCGCCAGCCGAGATACGCGGCCAGCATCACCATCAGCACCTTGAAATGCCACGGGGCCTTCGCATCTGTCTCGTCGGCGCCCTCCCCCGCAGCCAGTTTGCGCAGGTTGATGTTCTTGGCAGTGATCGGCTGCTGCGCCGCCACCGCTCGACCGCACGTCGGGCAGGTGCCGTCATCGTTCATCGCCGAGGGCGTCCAGTACTTGGCGCAGTCCTCACACCAGGGCACGGCCAGCTCCTATTCGCTGCGCTTGCGGACGCGCAGCTTGATCGGCGTGGAACCGAACTCGAATGCTTCACGGATCGAGCGCTCGAGGTACCGCAGGTAGGTGTGCGGCAGCTCACGGTTGACGAACAACGTGAACGTGGGCGGGTCGGTGGCGCCCTGCAGGGCGTACATCACCTTCACACCATGGCCTGCAGGCTGACGCTGCTGAGCAGCGGCAATCACGCGGTTCACATCGCGGGTGGGCACTCGGCGGTGGTACTGCTCGATCGCGTCCTGCAGCACGGGGCGCAGCTTGTGCACACCCTTGCCGGTGAGTGCGGAGATCTTCAGGATTGGGGCATCGCCCACGAAGTACAGCTTGCGCGTCACATCGGCGCTGACTTCCAGGCGCTTCTCGGGATCCTCGATCAGTTCCCACTTGTTGAGCATCACCACGATCGGACAACCCGAGGCGTCGACGCGCTCGGCGAGGCGCTGATCCTGGCTGGTGACGCCCTCGGTGGCGTCGATGACGAGCAGCGCGATGTCGGCGGCGTCGATGGCCCGCAGCGCACGCACCATCGAGTAGTACTCGGCCGAGTCGTCGATGCGACTGCGGCGACGCATACCGGCAGTGTCGACGAACACGATCGGACCGTCCGGCGTCTCCACCACAGTGTCGATCGCGTCGCGAGTGGTGCCGGCCATGTCGTGCACCACCGAGCGGTCTTCACCGACGAGACGGTTGAACAACGTGCTCTTGCCCACGTTCGGGCGACCGACGATGGCCACGCGCGGCGGGGCGATGTCGTTCGGATTCCACAGACGCTCACCGTCGTCACCCACGGGGATGGCGTCGGCCGGGTCGTCGGGCTGACCCGTGCCGGCGGGGAAGTTCGAGACCACTACATCCAGCAGGTCGCCAGCGCGGCGACCGTGCAACGCACTGACCGCCAACGGCTCGCCGAGGCCGAGGGCGAGGAACTCCCAGCGATCGTTCTCGCGGCGGTCGTTGTCGGCCTTGTTGGTGACGAGCAATACGGGCGACTCCAGCCGACGCAGCCAGTTCGCCACCGACTCGTCGTCCTCGGTGAGCCCGACCGAGGCATCCACCACGAACAACACGACGTCGGCGGTCTTCACCGCAGCCTCGACCTGACGGCTGACCTTCTCGTCGAGTTCGTTGCCGCCGGGCAGCCAGCCGCCCGTGTCGACCAGGTTGAAGTGGTTGCCGAGCCATTCGGCTTCGACTTCCTTGCGGTCGCGGGTAACGCCGGGGCGGTTCTCCACGATGGCCATCTGTTCGCCGACAATGCGGTTGAACAGGGTGCTCTTGCCCACATTGGGGCGCCCGACGATCACAACGGTGGGCAGGCTCATGACACGGTCTCCAGGACTCGTAAATCGAGGGCGCGCCGCAGCGCGATCCCATCGGTGGGCACGATCTCCACCGGATGTGGCAGGTCGGCAGGTGTGGTGCCATCGAGGAAGAAACCCTCGCTGAGACACACATCGGGCAGCAGGTAGCGATGTCCGGCGGGCTGCGCGGCCAGGACGCGGGCGATGTCTTCGCCCACCATCAGACCGGTGACGCCGGTGTTGCCACCGAAGAACTCATTTGGAACGGGCAGCAGGCGCACGTCGGTGCGGCCCAATGCGGCGATCATCGGGGCCAGCACTCGGGCACCGAACGCGCCGGTGAGGATGCCCACCGGCGCAGTGGGGCGCGGCGCAAGGCGCACCGGGGTAGCAACCACGTCGCCGGTGTCGTGCGTGCCACGCAGGCCGGTGTCGCCAGCAGGGTTGCGCGGCGCCCGGTAGCCCTCGGCGGGTGCGCCGTCGACCGAGGCGAAGAACCCGCTGCGCGGACCGGTGGGTTGCTGAACCGCACCGGTGAACTCCAACTCGAACGTACGCGCCATACCGATACCGTCCTCGTGCATCGGGAATCCCTCGTAGGCCTCGGCCTCGGGGAACGGCAGATCAGCCATGAGGTAATACTCGTCGGCGGCGAACACCATCCGCTTGCCGAGCACGCGCAGGAAGATCTCCTGCCAGTCGTGGATGCTGGCAACCATTGCCCGAGCCTCGTCGAGGGTGTGCTCGCGCATCGCCGACTCGGCGTTGAAACGACTGAGCCCCAGCGGCACGACGGCCACCGATTCCAGTTCCGGGTATTCGTCGAGCACACCCGCCATCGTGCGCTCGAACACGACACCGTCGTTGACGCCCGGACACAGCACAACTTGACCGCGCACGTCGATGCCGTGATCCAGCAAGGCCCGCAACCAGCGCAGGCTCATCCCGCCGCGAGGGTTCTTCAACATGCGACTGCGCACCTCGGGGTCGGTGGCATGAATGCTGACGTGCAGTGGCGACAGGCGCTCGGTGATGACACGTTCGAGGTCGGCCTCGGTGAAGCGGGTGAGCGTGGTGAAGTTGCCGTACAAGAACGACAGGCGGTAGTCGTCGTCCTTGAGGTACAGGCTGCGGCGCAGGCCCGGGGGCAACTGGTAGATGAAGCAGAACTCGCAGTGGTTGTCGCACGTGCGCACCCGGTCGAACACTGCGCTGGACACCTCAGCGCCGAACGGTTCGTCGGCACGTTTGTCGACTTCCAGGGTGACTTCGACACCGCCGCGCTGCACTTCCAGCGACACCTCGGCATCGTCGACGGCCATTCGCCATTCGATGACGTCACGTGGCACGATGCCGTTCACCGTGGTCACGACGTCGCCAACGACGAGGCCGGCCCGCGCTGCGGCGGACCCTGGCGCAACGGCGACGACGACGGGCGAG
>CAIXHI010000210.1 GCA_903919215.1 uncultured Acidimicrobiaceae bacterium | reverse complement strand
TTGCCGGCAGCTTTATCGAGCGTGCGGATCGCCTCGCGGACGGTCGCATCGTCGGGGGGCACCGGGTCGGCGCTGTCGTCGGCGATGACGACACTCTCGGTGGGGCCGAGGATCATCATCGTGGCCACGCCGTAGCGCTGCATCTCCACCTGCGCACACGCCACGGGCGGACTCCCGGGACCGACGATCTTGCGCACCTGCGGGATGGTCTGCGTGCCGAACCCGAGGGCGGCAACGCCCGCGGGGCCGTTGACGCGGAACACGTTGGTGATGCCCAACTTGCGACACACCACCAATACTGCCGGGTCGATACGACCGCTGCCGTCGGGCATCGGGGGCACCACAAGGGCCAGCGTGGGCACACCGGCAACGGTGGCGGGCACGGCGAGCTGATAGGCAACGCTGGGGTAGCTGGCCTTGCCGCTGGGGACGAACAATCCGGCCGAGGTGATGGGCGTGATCTTCTCGCCCACCGTGAGCCCAGGCTCGCTCTCGAAGCTCCAGTCCTGCGCCCGCTCCATCAACTGCTCGTTGAAGGCACGCAAGTGAGCGATGGCGTCGTCGATCGCCGCGTCGACGTCCGCGGCGACAGTGGCAGCCGCGATCTCGTCGGCCGAGGCACGCAGCTGATCCGGCGTAAGGGTGACCTTGTCGAAGTCGCGCAATGCACGGCACACGGCCTCGTCACCGTGCTCGCGTACGTCGTCGATGATCTTGCCGATCGCCGTCTTCAGCCCAGCATCGAAAATTGCCTCCAGCCCCCGATCGCAGAGGGCGCGGCGCTCGGCCTCGTGCATCTGGGCCCACGTCATCCGTCGCATCACCGGCATGGGGGATGAGGCTAGAGGGGAGTAGGGTTCTCTCACGTTCCCCTTATCTGCAGGAGCGTTGCACATGCCCGTCACAGTTGTCGTAGGCGCCCAGTGGGGCGACGAGGGCAAGGCCAAGGTCATCGACCTGTTGGCTGCCGAGCACACACACGTCGTGCGCTATCAGGGCGGGCACAACGCAGGCCACACCGTGGTCGTCGGTACGGAGCGTTACGCCCTGCAACTGATTCCCAGCGGCGTGCTCTACCCGCACATCATCCCGGTCATCGGCAACGGTGTCGTTGTCGACTTGCCCACGCTGTTCCGCGAGATCGACACGCTCGAGAGCCGCAACATCAGCTGCGCGAAGTTGAAGGTCAGCAGTCAGTGCCATCTCATCTTCCCGTGGCACCAGACGCTCGACGCGCTCTACGAAGCGGTGCGCGGCGACGACCGCATCGGCACCACGCTGAAGGGCATCGGCCCGGCCTACGCCGACAAGGCACGACGCATCGGCATCCGCGCCAGCGAGGTGCTGCACCCCAACACGTTCGCCGAGTCGGTGCGCGCACAGGCATTCGCCCACAACAGCGAGATCATCGCATTGGGTGGCGACCCGCTGGATGTGGATGACATCGTCGCCACGTTTGCGGTGCTCGGCGCCCGGCTGGCTCCGTACGTGACCGACACCGTGGAGATGCTGCACGAGGCACTCGACCGCGACGACGCGCTCCTGCTGGAAGGGGCACAGGCCACGTTCCTCGACCTCGACCACGGCACGTATCCGTTCGTCACCTCTTCGAACCCGACCGCCGGCGGCGCCTGCGTTGGCACGGGCATCGGCCCGCGCTATCTCACCCGCATCGTCGGTATTACCAAGGCATATTCAACCCGTGTGGGGAGTGGCCCGTTCCCCACCGAACTCACCGACGAGTTGGGCGACAAGCTCGTCGAGATCGGCCGCGAGTTCGGCACGGTCACCGGTCGTCGTCGTCGTTGCGGTTGGCTCGATCTGGTGATGCTGCGCAAGGCCGTGCGCATCAACAGCCTCACCGAACTCGCACTCACCAAGCTCGATGTGCTCGACACGTTCGAGGAGATCAAGGTGTGCACCGACTACACCGCGGACGGCCAGCCGATCTATGAGGTGTTGCCCGGTTGGCTCACCGACATCAGCGCCACCACGGATGTCGACGCCCTGCCGGCAGGTGCGCATGCGCTCATCGAGTTGGTGGAGCGGGAAGTCGGTATCCCCGTCCGCATCGTCGGCACCGGCGCCGAGCGGGAGAGCTATGTCACTTGGCAATAGGGTGACACGCAGATGATCCCCCGCTACACGCTTCCAGAGATGGCCAACATCTTCAGCGACACGGCCCGCTTCGACCGTTACCTGGAGATCGAACTACTGGCCACCGAGGCGCACGCCGCGCTGGGCGTCGTACCTGCCGACGATGCGCGCACGTGCCGAGCGAAGTCGCCGATCGTCGACGAGGCCTTCGTGGAAGCGGTCAGCGCGCGCGAAGCCGTCACCGACCACGACGTGGCGGCATTCGTCGACGTGGTGCAGGCCGCGATCGGTGCACCCGCCGGAGCATGGATCCACTACGGCCTCACCAGCAGCGACGTGGTCGACACCGCATGGTGCTGGATGATGCGCGATGCATGCGACCCCCTCATCGCAGCCTCCACCGAACTGCTGCGCACGCTCGTGCTGCTCGCCCGCGAGCACCGCGACACGGTGATGATCGGCCGCACTCACGGCGTACATGCCGAGCCCACGACGTTCGGCGCCAAAGTGGCGCTGTGGGCGCTGCAGGTCGACCGCGATCGCACTCGCCTCGTCGAGGCCCGCCGTGTCGTGGCCGTGTGCAAACTCAGCGGCGCGGTCGGCACGTTCAGCAACATCGACCCGGCGATCGAGCAGCACGTCGCCGCCGCGCTGGAACTGCATGCGGTGCCCGCCACCCAGGTGATCGCCCGCGATCGCCATGCGCAGTTCCTCTACGCATGTGCATCGGTCGGCTCGACCATGGAGCTCATCGCTGTCGAGTTGCGCCACCTGCAACGCACCGAACTGCGCGAGGCGCAGGAGGGTTTCAAGCCGGGCCAGAAGGGTTCCAGCGCGATGCCACACAAGCGCAACCCGATCGCGGCCGAGACCATCAGCGGGTTATCGCGCGTGCTGCGCGGCAACCTGCAGGCTGGTCTGCAGGATGTAGCCCTCTGGCACGAGCGCGATATCTCACACAGCTCGGTCGAGCGCATCGTGCTGCCGGACAGCGCGCTGCTCGCGTACTACGTGCTGCGCCGCATGAACCGCCTGCTGCAGGGTCTGCAGGTCTACCCGCAGCGGATGCTCGCCAACCTGAACAGCAGCTTCGGCCTGGTATTCAGTCAGCCCGTTCTGCTGGGTCTGGTGCAGGCCGGATTGTCACGCGATGAGGCCTACCGCATCGTGCAGGAGAATGCCTCGCGCTCGTGGGACGAGAACCGCATGTTCCGCGAACTACTGGAAGCCGACCCGCGGGTCACCGTGCCGGCCAGCGTGCTCGACGACGCGTTCGACCTCTCACGCGCCATCCGCCACGCGGGCCGCGGAGTCGACGCGCTCGACGCACTCCACCTGGGCTGAGGTACACATGACCGCCAGCGAACTGTTCGACCTGCAGCCCCATGGCCCCGACACATACGTCGGTCAGGGGCCGCACTACCCGTGGGGCGGCTTGTTCGGCGGCCAGATCGTGGCCCAGTCGTTGCGCGCCGCGGCGGCCACCGTCGAGCCGGAACTGATGGTGCACTCGCTGCGGTCGTACTTCATCCGCCGCGGCGACCACACCGAGCCGATTCGTTTCGAGGTCGACCGCATCCGCAACGGCCGCAGCTTCGCCACTCGACGCGTCGTCGCCCGCCAGGCAGTCGGCGCGATCCTCAACCTCGAAGCCTCGTTCCATGTGGCCGAGGAGACCGAGGATATCCAGACCGTCCACTTCGACACCACGCTGCCAGGGCCCGAGAACCTCGTCAGCGATGCATGGACGACGACGTTCGACCGACGCACGATCGACCGCTCGCTGCTCGGCGGAACGCGCCGCGACGGCTCAGGACGGATGGCCGTGTGGATGAAGGTCGCCGACGCGCTGCCCGCCGACGAACTGCTGCACCGCTGCTGGCTGGCGTACATGAGCGACGACGTGCCGATCGATTCGGTGCGTGCCTGCCACCCCACGTTCAGCGCCGCCAACGGCAGCGAACTGACGATGTCGGCGAGTCTCGACCACACCATCTGGTTCCACCGACCGTTCAAGGCCGACCAATGGCACTTGTACGACATCTCATCGCACTCGTACCAGGGCGCGCGAGGGCTGGGGATCGGCCACGTCTTCGCACAGGACGGCACCCACGTGGCCACCGTCGCGCAAGAAGCGTTGGTGCGCCACGCCCGCGAACCGCAAGACTGAGCGGATGTCACTCCCGCTGGATGCCCTTGCCGATCAGATCAACACCGTCGCCCGATTGACCGGCACGTTCACCCTGCGTTCAGGTCAGATCGCCACCGAGTACTTCGACAAGTACCGCTTCGAAGCGCAGCCTGCATTGCTGGCGCGTATCGCCGAAGCGCTGGCGCCGCTGATCCCCGCCGACACCGAGGTGCTGGCCGGTCTGGAGATGGGCGGTATTCCGATCGCCACTGCGCTGTCGCTGCACACAGGTCTGCCCGCCGCATTCGTGCGCAAGGAAGCCAAGAAGTACGGCACTGCGTTGCTGGCCGAGGGCAGCGAGATCGCCGGCCGCCGAGTGTGCGTCATCGAGGACGTCATCACCACCGGCGGACAGGTGGTCATCAGCACGAACGACCTGCGCGGGCTGGGTGCACTCGTCGAGCACGTGGTGTGCGTCATCGACCGCAGCCCCGACGGCGGGTCGGCGCTGACGGCCGCGGGCCTGCAGATGCACGCCCTGTTGACCCGCGCCCAACTCGACGCCGCCGAAGCCCGCCGCAGCTAGTCCCCGGGTCGGGCCCAGCGGGCCGAGCCGAGCCGCGCCGCGCCGACAACTTCGGCCGCCATCTCCTTGTTCCGATTTCGAATTGCCCGGGTCTGCTCCGCGGTACGGCCCCGATGTCTGTGTCGCGGGTCTGACCACGAGGGATGGGCGACCGGCCCGCGACACAGACGGGATCGGGTGCGGGTCGCGAAGTCAGCGCTACGCCGCCGAAGCTCAACCCGGGGCATCTCCACGGGCCGCTCAGCTGAACTCGAGGGACGTCATCGGCCGGCCACATTGTCCAGCCTCGTCCAGCCTCGTCCTCCCTCGTCCACCCGATTCCACCCGATTCCAGCGTCTGTGTCGCGGGTCTGACCACCAAGAATGTTCGTCACTGGCGCGACACAGACGGGGGTTGGAGGGATGCGGCTGGCGGCTTGCGAGGTCAGGGCAGCAGGACACCGGGGTTCAGCAGACCGTGCGGGTCGAGGGCACCCTTGATTGCCCGCAGCGCGGCGACATGGGCGGGGCCCTTCAGCCGCTCGAGCCACTCGGCCTTGGCGACACCAATGCCATGTTCCGCGCTGATCGTGCCACCGAGGTCGATGGCCGTGGTGAGCACCAGGTCCCTCAAGGCTCCGGCGGCGTCGCCCGCGTCGAGGATGTTGACGTGCAGGTTGCCTTCGGCGAGGTGGCCGAACACGATCAGCCGAGCACCCGGCGCCATCGTGCGAAGTCCGCTGCGAATCGCGCGCACGACCCGATCGAGGTTCAACACCGGCACCGCGATGTCCAACTTCAAGGGCACCCCGAGCGCGCCGATCGCGATGGTGACGTGATCGCGGATCGTGAACAGCTGCTCGCGCTGCGCGCCCACGGCCAACACGCCCTGCTCCGTCCGCAGCAATTCGGCAAGTTGCTCCGTCGGGTCGCGATGTGCAGCGCAGTCGACCAGGACGAACGCTCCTGCTGACGTCGGGTCGATCGGCGGCTTCATGCCGAGGTGCTTGCACGCGACC
>CAIXHI010000209.1 GCA_903919215.1 uncultured Acidimicrobiaceae bacterium | reverse complement strand
GGGCCGCACTGTGGGCCGTGGGGGCTGCGGTGCAGTCGCGTCCCGGTCGCCTGGAAGGCATCGTGGTCGGCGAGCGAGCACCCACGTTGCCGGGAATGGAGCCGATGGAGCAGGCCGTCGCCGACCTGTGGGCCACAGGTGTGTCGCCGAATGGTCACCCCACCCGATTCCTGCGCGACGCGCTGGCCCAGCAGGGTGTGGTGACGGCCGCCGGGCTGTGGGATTGTGCGCCGCACAGCAAGGTGACGGTGGCCGGGGTGGTCACTCATCGCCAACGGCCGATGACCGCGCAGGGTGTCACCTTCATGAACCTGGAGGACGAGACGGGCCTGATCAACATCGTCGTCTCCAAGGGGTGTTGGGCCCGCTACCGCAAGGTGGCCCGTGGCGCGCCGGCGCTACTCATTCGCGGTCGGCTCGAGCGCAGTGAAGGGGTGATCAACATCAGTGCCGAAGAACTGACGCCGTTGCCCGTGGGGGCGGCGCCCTCCAGTCGCGACTTCCGCTGAACAGCGGCACTCAGCCAGGGTGGCGGCTGGCCAGCCAGGCGCCAACGAGTGCGACCGCACAGCCGAGCACCGACAGCACGGCGACGTGTTCGTCGCGCACCAGTGCGCCCAGCAGCAATGACACCACCGGGATCAGGTACACGCTGGCCGATGCCCGCGGGCTGCCCAGGCGACCGGCGTTGTCGGTCATCATCACGTAGGCCAGCGCAGTGCCCAGCACGCCCAGCCCGATCATCGCCAACATCGCTTTCCACGTGAAGTGGATGTCGCCCACTTTGGTGAGGCCCAACGGCAGCGTCGCCACGAGTGCGACTGCCTGGGAGCGCCACAACACCGGGAGTGCGCCGTACTTCTGCTGCAACGGCACGGCGACGTTGAGGGCGAAGCCGTAGAAGATGAGCGCGACGAAGATCATCACGACGCCGGTCAGCGAATTCTTGCCGCTCCCGGCGGGTAGTGCGATCAGCACCACACCCCCGAGGCCGATCAGCAGCCCGGTGAGCTGCCGGGCATGCGGGACCTTGCGTGCCATCGATGCTGCAACGATGGTGACGAAGATCGGTGTGGCCCCGTTCAACATGCCCGTCACGCTGGACGACACATGCTGCTCGGCGAAGGGGAACAACGACAACGGGATCGCCATCCAGATGATGCCCAGCAGCGCGATGCGCCAGCGATCGGCCGCCTCGATGCGAGTACGCCGTGTTGCCGGCACGAGGCTGAGCGTCAAGAACCCGAGGCCGACGCGCAGGGGAGTGATGACCGCCGCCGGGAAGGCATCGAGTGCTTCGGCGATGAAGAAGAACGACATGCCCCACACCAGTCCGGGCACGGCCCAGCGTGCCCAGTCGCTGCCGGTCATGTGTTGGGGTGACGCAGTGTGGGGTGACGCAGCGGTGTCCGTCATGCGCGGTGGAGCGCGACGCGTAGACGCGCGTCGGGCTCGGGGCGGGCACCGAGACGTTCAATCACCCATGCCGAGATTCGCGTGGCATAGCGGGCCGCTGCCACTGCATCGCCGCTGTCGAGATAGTGGGCGAGGAACCCGCCCGCGAACGAGTCGCCGGCACCGGTGGCATCCACCAGGTTGTTGGTGCCGGCCGGGATCTGTGTCGCATGGCCGTCCTTCCACACCAGCGCACCATCAGCGTCAAGCTTCAGCATGATCAGTGCACCTGGGTACAACTCCGCCAACGCGGGAGCAATCTCCATCGGCTCGGTGAGGCCGCCGGTGAGCACGCTGCCCTCTTCCTTGTTCGGCAGCAGGATGTCGATACCGAGATCCTGGGTGACAGCGAGGAACTGCGCCACGCCCATCTCGCCGATCATCTGGAACGAACCCGGATCGAACGACAGCGTGGCACCCTGGCTGCGCGCCAGCATGGCGGCGGAGCGAGCCGCTGAGCGAGGCGGGTCGACGAAGAACGACCACGCGGTGAGGTGCAAATGCCGTGCCGAACGGATGACTTCGCGAGGGAGCTCCTGGGGGAGCAGATAGAAGTCGGCGCCGTGACCGGAGACCATGGAGCGCTCGCCAGTGTGGTCGACGAACACGGCCACCGAACCGGTGAGGTGCGCGTCGGTCTCCACGAAGTGGGCCTCGACCTTCTCGCGCTCGAGGTCTTCTTGTGCGAGGACACCGAAGTGGTCGCGGCCGATCTTGCCGACGAAGCGTGTGGGGTGGCCGCAGCGACTGGCCCACACTGCGACGTTGGCCGCGCTGCCGCCAGGGGTGAGCATGACTTCGCCGAACGTGTCGCCACCGCGCAACAGTTCACTGTTGGTTCGGATGAGGACGTCCCAGGCGAAGTCGCCGAGGACGCACATGGGTGTCGGCACAGTGGGCACGGTACCAGTCAGTAGAACGCCTGCAACAGAGCGGTACCCGGTGGCGCCTCGAATGGCGTCGGGCCGTGGCCGTTCATTTCCGGGATGTGTGCGATACGGAGGCCGTCGCCGCGACCAGACCGAGACCGATGAACACTGTGCCGGCGACCCACCGGCGGATGAAGGGCAACGTGCGGCCACGCAGCAACACGTGGCGCAGTCCACTGGCCACGAGTGAGTAGGTGCTGTCGGTGCAGAACCCGATGCTCACGAACACCAGACCCAACACCAGCGCCTGCAGGCCAGGGTGTCCGGACTCGGTATGGATGAACTGCGGCAGGAACGACAGGAAGAACAACGCCACCTTGGGGTTGAGGATGTTCACCACGACTCCCTGGCGGAAGGCACGACTGGGTGAGACGCCCGGTTGATCGGGGTCGATGTCGCCAGGGGTGGTGGTGAGCGTGCGCACCCCGACCCAGATGAGGTATCCAACCCCGAGCCACTTCACCGCATTGAAGGCCGTTGCCGAGGTGGCCAACACCGCCGACAGCCCGGCCGCAGCAGCGAGCGCGTGGACGAGGTTGCCGACGGTGAGACCAGCCACAGCCGCCAGGCCGCTGTGTCGTCCGTCGCTGACACTGCGGTTGACGATGTACAACACCGCCGGACCGGGAATCAGCAGCAACACGATCGAGGCTGCTGCAAAGGCGATGATGGCGGACGTGCCGGGCATGTGGCCGACGTTATTCGTCGGGACGGTCGTTGAGCCCGCCGTTGAAGATCCGGTACATCTCGTACACCGACTTGCACGCCTCGCACAGCGGCAACTGCTTCGGGTCGCGTGATGGCACCCATACGTGACCGCAGAGCGCCTCCAGCGGGGTGCCGTAAATCCGGGCCTCGAGCACCTTGGCCGCGGCACTCTCGCCCGGTTCGGTCTTCACGATGTGCGCAGCCGACGGCTCGCCGGTCTGCGGCACATGCTCGGTCTCGGGGATCGTCTGGACAGTCATCGGGGCCAACTTGGTCACCTCGACAGTCAACCACACCGCCGCGACAGCGCTAGCGTGCGATTATGCCGCTGTACGAGTTCCGCTGCCGCACCTGTGACGACACGTTCGAAGTGCGTCGCCCGATGAGCGAGGCCTCCGAGCCCGCCTCGTGCCCCCAAGGTCACGACGGTGCCGTACGTCTGCTGTCGGTGTTCGCCAGCGTCGGCGCCTCCGGTGGCGCGCCCAGCAGCGCACCGGCCCCGCGTCCGGCGGGCGGCGGCTGCGGCGGCGCCTGCGCCTGCGCCCACTGACCCGTCGGCCGCATCGATGTGAGCAGCGCTGCTCAGTCGTCCAGATGGAGACCGCTGACGGTCTCCACAGCGCCCTTCGGGAAGTGTGCTGGCGCCGTGTTGCGTTCGAGTGCGAAGAAGATGACGGTGACGAAGGCCGCGCCGATCGCTTGGGCGGCGACGCCCGTGGGCATCAGCACGAGCCAGTTGAACAGCCGACCGGCGAGCGAGTAGCGCGACCCGTCGGCTCCCGGTTGGTAGATGTCGAGAGCGTCGGGGATCGCCCCCACCAGCGATATCGCGCCGTTCACGATCCATACGCCGGACCACGCGAGGATGTCGGCACCGAAGGTGGAGCGCAGCGCTCGGTACGCGCCGCGGAATGCGTGCACGATGCCGGTGTCATAGACCGCAGCTGCGGGTATCGCGTAGGACAGGACATAGTTGAAGCCGAACGACACCGCCATGCGGGCGATCGCCGAACTAGTGGTTGCGTCCGACGCGTGCTCGCACCACGCCAGAAGGGCTGCACAGACTGCGAACTCCGGCAACCTCCGGGCGAGGCTGTTGAGCAGTTGGCGGAACCGCGGGGGCGTGTCGCCCAAGAACGTGGCGAACAACCACGTGGCCACGAGGAACTGCATTGAGATCACCGCAAGGAAGCGGACGCCCACGACGACACTGTGCGCGATCGAGCGACTGGCGCTCGTCCCGTCGGGACTGAACTGTCGCCAGGCCAACAGCGCTACTGCGGTCAGTGCGATCGTGCCACCCACTGTGCCCAGCAGGAGGCGACTGTGTCGCAGCGCCCGAACGGTGTGGCGCACCACCGTGATGCTGTCGCGCAATACTGCGCGCTTGCGGGTGAGCACGTGGCGGACTCTTGTGGGGGTCACGACAGTGTCAACGTCGTCAGTTCGGCGGTGAGGTTCGCTCGCGCTCGCGCTTCTCGTTGGGCGTACATGAATGGCGTGGTGAAGATGGCGTCGCGCTGCAGGAAACTCTCCAGGACTGATGCTCGTGCGCTGCGCC
>CAIXHI010000208.1 GCA_903919215.1 uncultured Acidimicrobiaceae bacterium | reverse complement strand
CGTAGCGATGGTGGTGTCGATCAACTTGGCATTGTTACGGTTCGACCACTCACAAGTGGTGGTGCCACCGCCACCGCCACCGCCACCGTCGCCCACTTTGGCGGGCTGATGGATGGCTCTCGAGACGCCGCCTCCTCCACCGTTGCCGTTGCTGTCACCGTGGCTGGTGTCGGTCGAGCACGAACTGTCGGTGACGGTGCTGTTGGAGCCGGTTTTCAGCGTGTCAGAGTCGGTGTGTCCGCCGATATCGGTGGTGGAGTCGTACAGCGGGATCTCCACCGTGCGTCCACTTGTCTGCAGCACATTCTTGCCGCACACCTGCAGGCTGCCACTCGTGGTCACAGTGACCGTGGAGCTACCCGCAAGGTAGAGCATGGCTCCGTCCTTGGTGTCGTCGCATCCGCCCGGAATACTCGACGACACGATGCCGGATGTCCCGGACGAGGGCAACGCACCGGCAACCACCTTCTTGGCGATGCTCCAGGTGATGTTTTCGAGGTAATGAATACCGGGCTTGAGCCACACGTTGGCGCAGCCGGTAGCTGCCGTCAGGATCGCCGAAGTCCATTTTCCGGGGTTGATCTGCACCACTCGTGACGAGGATGTTCCCGAACTCGGGCACGCAGTGGCCACCGTGGCATCGGCCGGCGCATCAGTGATTCCGGGCAGGAAACCGGGGTCCTTGGCAGTACCGGCACCAGTGGCTGCGCAGTCCTTGGTGCCGTCGACGGTGATCGTGCCGGTACCGGCGCAGCTGCTGGCGTAGAGGCTGCCCTGCTTCACGATCAGCGAACCCGTGCCAGCCACATTCAATTCGCTGTTGGAATAGACGTTGCCGTTGATCTGGAACGGGTTGTTACCCGTCATGGTCAGACCCTTGGTGCTGCCGGTGGCGAGGGTCACCAGACCCCAGCGGACCGAACCGGGGCTGGGGAACGAACCTGCAGCGCCAACACCCTGTGGGCAGACCTGTACTCCGACCGTTTCAGCGCCCACGGTGCCGTAGGTCTTCTGCGCGTAGCAGGTCACACCCGGAAGTGCCTGACCGGCTTCGGGGTGATCACCCACGTAGTGCATCGCGGCCTTGGTGGCAGCGTCGGCACCGTACAGCCGATCGCGCGCCGGTGTGTACGTGTGCGACGAGGCCTTCATGCTCACCGCTGCATAGCTGAGCGCTCCGGCAAGGAGTAGCCCAATCACGGTGACGAATGCGATTGCCATGACGAGGGCAGCGCCCTCGTCCTTGCCATGCCGTTCGTGGTCAAGACGTTCGTTGTTCAACACTTCGACCCCTTGTAGGTGTGAGCGGCGTCAACAGTTCCGGCTCCGGATGGAGTGGATGCCGACGGCGCCGTTGTCAAATAGTCAGGCACCAGCGAACTGAGGGTCTGGGTGGTGATCCAGACCTTGTTCTCCGAATAATACGCCTGAATTGCGGTGTTCACCTTGTGAACTTCGACCGTGCAGTTCTTCGTGCTGCTGTTGCTCAGCAGGCCGCGGATCGAGAAGGTGACCACGGTGGAGAGGATGCCCACGATGGCGATGGCAACGATGATCTCGATCAGCGTGAAGCCCTGGTGGGTAGCGGTACGGCGACGGTTCACGAGGTGACTCCCCGGCGAGTGATCTTCAGGGTCCATGACTGCTCGGGAACCTTGCCGTTGGTACCCACCGCTGCAGCCTTGAACGTGACGCTGAGCGTCAGGCTCGTGCACGGATTCGAGCACCCCGTGGGGGTGAAGGCGCTGATGCCACCTGCCACGCGGAACGAATCGGTTTGCACCCCGTTCACACAGGTTCGTCGCATCAGATCGGTGCCCGACAACGCCCACACCACGGTGGTGATGTTGGTTCCCGACAGGTCGGCGGTGGCGGCGGTGCGTGACTTGAGTTTCAGCCCCGGGTTGGCCACACCGCCACAGGTGACATCACTGGAACTGTTGTAGACGATCGGGCCCTCAGCTGCGTAGATATCGCCGGACAAGAAGCGGGTCACGGCCAGTTCAGCGTTGCTCTGATCGAACCTGGAGTAGGTGTTGGTGGTGATCCGCATCCCGGTGATCAGTGCCGCACCGATGCTGGTAGAGATGACGGCGACGATGGCGACGGCAACGATCAGTTCGGTAAGCGTGAATCCGCGGTCGCGCTTCATTGCGTCTTGCCGATCGTCAACGTGCCCTTTTCGCCGTCGCTACCCGTCAGTTGGATGGTGATCTGCTGCAACCCCTTGTCGTTACCGCTCGTACACGATGACGCCCAGGTGGCCGGCAGATCGCCGTTCCAGTACTTGATGGTGACCGACTTGGTGTAGGCCGTGTTGTGCACGTCCCTCGGAACCGACACCGCCGCGTACGTCGGCGTCGCCGGCGTAGCACAAGCGACGTAGGTGACGCCCATCAGCTGCTCGGCGTAGGAGCGCAAGCTGACGTCGAGCTGTGACTGGTTGCGCTGCACCGTTTCGGTCCTCAAGAACATGCCGAGGCCCGCGAAGATGGCGGCGAAGGCGATGCTCATGATCGCCATGGCTGCCAGCAGTTCGAGCAGCGTGTAGCCGCGGTCGCTGTCGCGAGGGTCGGGCGCGTTCATCACTTCAGCTGCGAACTACTCAGGGAGCCGTACATGGCCTGCACGAGAGCAACGGCGACGAAACCGACGACGAAGCTCACCATGATGATGATCAACGGCTCGAAGTACGTGGTGAGACGCTTGAGCTTGAACTCGATCTCTCGCTCGTAGAAGTCGGCTGCCCCGAGCAGTTGATCGGCGAGCGTGCCGGTGGCCTCACCGACAGCGATCATCTGCACGGCAGCATCGGGGAAAATGTCGGCGGCAGCAAACGGCTCGGCCAAGCCGTCACCCTCGAGAACCGCCTCCTGGATCGTCTTGAGCTTGCCAGCGATGACCGTGTTGTTGGAACTCTGGATCGCCGCCACCATCGCGTTGTCGATCGGCACACCGGCTTCCCACATCGTGGCCAGAATTCGACAGACACGCTCGACCCCGGAGAACAGCACCACCTCACCGATGAGAGGGACCTTCAGCAGCGTTCGATCGAGAAAGCGCTTCGTCGCCGGCTGCTTGCGCATCCATTGCCCACCAACGACGATCGCGCCGATGGCCACGAGGTAGGTCCACCAGTACGTCGACGAGAAGTTGGCGAAGTTCATCAGCATTCGCGTCGTGAACGGCAGCGTCGCGTTCAGTTCCTCGAACAGCGACACGAACTTGGGCAGCACGAACACGGACAGCACGATCACCGACACCACCGACATGCCAACGATGACCGATGGGTAGGCCAGCGCCGACTTGATGCGCCCACGTGCCTCGTGCTCACGCTCCATGTAGACGGCAAGGTGCTCAAGGGCCACGTCAAGGCGGCCGGTCAGCTCTGCCGAGCGCACGATTCCCAAGTAATAGCTGGGAAGCATCGACTCGTGCTGTGCGAGCGCATCGACGAACGGGACGCCTTGGCGAATCTGGTCGCGCATGTCGTGCAAGGTGTCGGCGAACGTCTTGTTCGAGGTGGAACGGGCGATGATGTCGAGTCCATCGATGACCGGCAGACCAGCGTGCACGAAGGCTGCCATCTGGCGACTGAAGTGCAGAATGTCGGTCTGCTTGACCTTCTCCTTCCCGCCGAACTCGCGCTGCATCAGCGGAATGCGCCCACTGACATTGCGCACATCGAGGTTCTGCAGCATCAGCAGTCGACGAGCATCGACTTCGTCGACCGCATCGATCTTGCCCTTCACACCCTTGCCGTCGACATCGATAGCCGAATACACGAACGCAGTCATCAGACCACCGCCACCGTTCTCAGGACCTCCGCCAAGGTCGTCGTACCTTCCAACGCCAGTTCGACCGCTTGGCGGGCGAGTGTGCGCATACCTTGTTTCTGTGCAAGTTCGCGCACTTCCGACTGGGTGGCGTGCTGCACCATCAGTTCGCGGATCTCATCGGTGACGGCGAGGACCTCGTACACGCCGACCCGCTCGAAGTACCCGGTGTTTCGGCACAGATTGCACCCTTCGCCGCGCATGAAGGTTCCTTCCAGAGTGTTGCCGAGCACACGCTCGAGGAACGCAACCTCGGCCACGGGTGGGGTGTACTCCACTGCACATCTCGGACAGTTGCGGCGCAGCAGACGCTGCCCCACCACACCCGTCAGCGACGAGGCCAGCAGATAGGGCTCGATGCCCATGTCGAGGAAGCGGTGCAGCGCTGCGCTGGCGTCGGTGGCGTGCAGCGATGACATCACGAAGTGACCCGTGAGCGCGGCCTGCACGGCGATGCGCGCGGTCTCGACGTCGCGGATCTCGCCGACGAGCACGGTGTCGGGGTCTTGACGCAGGATGGCACGAAGACCGGTGGCGAACGTGAGACCCGACTGTTCGTGAATCTGGATCTGACTGATACCGGGGATGACGTACTCGACAGGGTCTTCGATGGTGGAGACCTTGAGGTGGTCGCCGTTCACTGCCGCCAACGTTGCGTACAGCGTCGTGGTCTTGCCGGAACCGGTCGGGCCGGCACACACCACGAGTCCGAATGGCATCCGAATCAGTTCCTGATAGCGAGCCTCGGTTTCGGCCGGCATGCCGAGCCGGGACAACTCAAAGAAGCTGCGGCTCTTGTCGAGCAGTCGCAGCACAGCCATCTCGCCGAACACAGTCGGGGAGGTAGCGACACGCACATCGACCTCCTTGCCCAGCACATCGACGGTGAAGTTGCCGTCCTGAGGACGGCGACGCTCGACGATGTTGAGATTGGCCATCACCTTGATGCGCGACATCAGCGGAGCGCCCATCCCGCTGGGCAGCGTCATGATCTGATGCAGCGCGCCGTCGGTGCGCACGCGGATGCGCACGGAGTCGTCCTGCGGTTCGATGTGAACGTCGCTGGCCCGCTCGCGCATCGCCTGTTCGAGGATCAGGTTGATGACTCTCACGATCGGAGCGTTCTCGTCCACCACCGTGACGCCAGCCGCGTCCGAGGTGCGCTTGCGCGACTGGGTGCGTGCTTCGAACACCTTGAGCACATCGTCCATGTCGCCGGTGCGCACGTAGAGCGCCGAGATCGTGTCGAGGATGTCGGGCGATGCGGCGACATGCAGGCGGACAGGCTTGCCCAGCAGCTCGATCAACTGGGGCTGCAGATCGGCCGCATACGGGTCGGCGACAGCAACTTCGATGCGTTGGCCGTCGCTGCGGATCGGCAACGCCACGAGGTTGATGGCATCGCTCTCGGGGAGCAGCATGGCGATCTCACGATCGATGTCCTCGTGAGCGAGGTCGATGAGGTCGAGACCAGATTGCTCAGAGAGGGCTTCGGCGAGTTCCCGCTCGGACAGCAAACCCAGCGCCACCAAGGTGGCACCCAGTCGACCGCCGCTCGAGTTCTGAGCGAGCAACGCGTCGCGGATTTGCTCGCCGCTGACCTTGCCGCGCGCCGTCAGCAGGTCGCCGAGTCGCTTCGGTCCGGTGGCCCCGGGCATGGAGGACAGCGGTAGCGCGGTACCGCCAGCCGAATACGGCCGAACTCTGCCCATGCGTCGTCCTCCCCGCCCTGAACTCGGGTCGGGCGCGACGTCAGTCTGGATGGCGCTTGCCTGTTGTTCTTCGCTCACGGATCTACCTCTGGTCCCGACAATTCCCAGCGGACTGCACGAGAATCATGGCATTACTTCGGTTTGCTACAGCACATTCTGAAGGAGAAGTGTCGAAAAGTTCTGGAAATCATATAGCCACCACAAAACAGGCTGCTTATGTGGCTGAAACTGTCCAAACGTCCACGCGCGGATCGTCGCAGGTCACGCGCTCGCTCCGGTGTCAACGAGCGGAAATGTCCTGGTAGTGGCTCGGCCGTCGGTGGATCTGAAGAAAGTTCGCCGCCGAGGTCATCAGACGAGGTTGAGCCGGCCGAAGAGTCGCTGGCGGCGACGCGAGTCAGCTGGTCGGACGCGACGCGAGCGCTGAGTTCACAGCAGCGAACACCGGACTGGCCAATGGTGAAGACCTCGAGCCCAGTGCCGTCGAAGCTCAGCACGACTGGCCCGATGTTGTCGTCGACGAGCGTGGTGGTGATGGCCGATTCCATGACTGCAACGCTGGCACAACGAGAAAGGCCCAGGTGCTGTGACCTGGGCCTTTGTCCGTGGAGCTGTGGGGAATTGAACCCCAGACCTCTTCCATGCCATGGAAGCGCTCTGCCAACTGAGCTACAGCCCCGAACGAGTGGGTGACGATAACAGCGCGGGCTGTCGCTCACAACGTGCGGCGAGCACGCAACCGAGAACGAAGCGGTCCAACGGCCATGCGCATCACCAGTGTGATCAACAGCGTCGAGATGACCACCCTCACCTCCACCGACAGGCGCGCAATCCTGGGAGCGATGAACAGCGAGCTAATGATGGCCACCGGATACACCCAGAGCACATCAGTCACGACACGGTGCCAGAACGAGCGCTTGGGTTCGGCCCGCTCG
>CAIXHI010000207.1 GCA_903919215.1 uncultured Acidimicrobiaceae bacterium | reverse complement strand
CTGCCAGTAGGCCCTGTGTGAAACCGTTCGCGAGCCGTGCGTCAAGAGCGAACATCAACCGAGATCGCTCTCGATGTACTTGGCGAGCGTGGCTTCATCGAGTTGCCCGGTCTGGCGCACGATGACGCCTTGTACGTTCACGAACAACGTGACCGGGAACGCGGCGATGCCAGCCGCACTGATGAACTCACCATTGCCGTCGTACAGCAACTCGTAGTCGACGCCCTTGCTGCGAGCGAACTCTTCCTCGTGTGTGCTGGCTCCGAGGAAGTCGAGCCCGACGAATCGCACCGTGTTGCCGTACTTCGCGTGCGCACTGGCGAAGGCGGGCAGTTCTTCCCGGCATGGGATGCAGGTGCTGCCCCACACGTTGATCACCATCGGCGTGCCGATGAGCGATGACGTGGCGATGTCGTCGCCAGCCAGATTTTGCAGCGTCACGTCGGGCAGTTGCTTGCCTTCTACGACTGCATTGGTGTCGATACCGCCGATATCGGGAGCGGGTCGCGTGTCGGAAACCTCGGTGCCGTCGGCAACGGTGCTGTTCGAGCTGCCCGCATCGCGGTCGGCGAGCATGAAACCGACGGCAACCGAGGCGACCGCTGACACCGCGAGCGAACCGAACAACAGTCGTTTGCGAACCTGCACGGCGTCACGTTATCGGTGCAGTGCGGCCGCGGGCCCGCGACGGTGAAGCGCGACGAGGTGCGGGGGAATCGGCACTTCGTCGATCGCGATGAGCGGGCGAGGGTGCTTGGGCGGACGACCGCGTGGTCGCTTGTTGGCGATGATGCGACCGTTCTCCACCAACTCGCCGCCCCACACACCCCACGGCTCGGCGCGGTCGATCGCCCCGGCCAGGCAGTCGGGCGCAAGCGTGCACTTGCCGCAGATGGCCTTGGCGCGGGCTGTGTCGAGGGTGTTGTCCGAGAAGAACAGGTGGGTGAGCGTGCCGTGGCCATCAGCACAGCGCGGCTTGGCCACGCGCACGGCGATCGGCTCGACGATCTCATCGAAGGTCCGCTGGATGTCGGTGTCGTTCAGGGTGTACATGCGGGTTCCTCAGGACAGGCATTGCGGATTCGGGGACAGGGTGGAAAAACCAGAAAGGCCGCCAGGATCTTGCGATCCCGACGGCCTCGGTGGGCGCTGACGACGTTGGTGTTACGTCGTGAGCATCCCGAGGTGTCGGGTGGTGCGCTTCGTTGCGGTTGCATTGATGGACATGGTTGCCATCATCGAGCCGGTGCGATTGCGCCACTGGTGGCCAAAGGCGAACACGCCGCACGGGCGCGCCGCGCCGGCCACATGGGCCTGGTGCTGGGCGAGCGTCGTGCTGTTCATCGGGGTCTAGGCAATCACGTCCGGAAACGAACGTCAACCGATTTATGCGGTGACGGGTGTTTCGGGGACGGCGACGGGCACGAAGATGTGCTCGCGGTAGTACCGCAGCTCGGCCACGCTCTCGCGGATGTCGTCGAGCGCACGGTGGGTGCCCTGCTTCTGACGGAGGCCGTTCAACACCGTGGGGTACCAGCGGCGGACGAGTTCCTTCACGCTGCTCACGTCGACGCTGCGGTAGTGCAGGTGGTTCTCGATATCGGGCAGGTATGCCGCGAGGAAGCGGCGATCCATGCCGATCGAGTTGCCACACAGCGGCACCTTGCGCGCCTCGGGCACATGCTGCTGGATGAACGCGAGGGTCTGTGCTCCGGCATCCTCCAGCGTGATGGTGGAGGCGCGGATGGCGTCGAGCAGCCCGCTGCGGGTGTGCATGTCGACGACCACGGGGTCCATCAGCGCGAGCTCTTCCTCGGTGGCGTGCACCACCAGGTCGGGTCCCTCAGCGATGATGTTCAGCTCATCGTCGGTGATGATCGTCGCGATCTCGACGATCACGTTGACGGCTGGTTCCAGCCCGGTCATCTCAAGATCCATCCATACCAGCACGTCTCGCAGGCTAGGCCAGACACTACGGTTCGATGCGTATGGCACAGTCCGAGGTCCAGATCCGTCCCGCCGCCACAGTGATGCTGCTGCGCGATACCGCTGATGGGCTCGAGGTGTTCATGTTGCGCCGTCACGCCGCCATGGCGTTCGCCGCAGGCATGTACGTGTTCCCGGGTGGCCGCGTCGACGACGCCGACGGTGCCGGTGATGAAGGTTTCGTGGTGGCCGCGATCCGCGAGTGCTACGAGGAGGCGGGCATCCTGCTGGCGGTCGACAGCGAGGGTGGCATGGTGTCCGACGGCCACCCGGCGCTTGCGCATCGCATCGGTGTGCACGACGGTACGGTCGATGTGCGTGCACTGGTGGCCGAGCACGGTCTGCGCCTGGCCACCGACCAACTTCCGTGGGTGGCGCACTGGATCACCCCCAAGGGTGAGGCCACGCGCCGTTTCGACACCCGCTTCTACATGGTCTCCAGTCCCACCGGTCAGACCTCGCACCACGACGACACCGAGACCGTCGCCAGCATGTGGGTGCGACCGTCGGACGCCATCGCCGACCACGCGGCGGGCACACTGCAACTGATGCCGCCCACGATCTGGTGTCTGCGTGAGTTGGCGCGCTTCACCACCGCCGACGAGGCGATGGCCTGGGGCCGCTCGATCGGCGCACCGGACTGTGTGCTGCCGAAACTGGTCTACAACACCGAAGGCGAGTTTGCGGGTCTGGTCTTCCCCTGGGACTCGACCTACGCGTCCATCGCTGACCCTTACTAGGCCTGGCCGGCGGCGTCCTTGGCGTCGAGGGCGGCAGCGACCATCCCCAACATGCGGGCGCTGCAGCCAGCCATGTTGGCGGGAGGGGCGATGTCGTCGACCAACCGACGGGCGATGGCGCGGAACTCGTCGGCGGCGGGGCCGACTCCCGTGAGCGCAACCGGCGTACCGGCGTCGCCACCTGCGGACACCGCCGCCTCGATCGGGATACGACCCAGCAGTGGCACGCCGATTTCGTCGGCGAGGGTCTGCCCGCCGCCCTCACCGAACAGCGCGTACGAGTCGCCGTGCTCGCACGTGAACGCGCTCATGTTCTCGACGACTCCACACACGCGCAGGAAACTGCGCCGGGCCATGTCGGCGGCACGGGCGGCGACCTTCTGCGCTGCCAGTGCGGGCGTGGTGACGATCAGCAGGTCGGTGCGCGGCAGCATGCGGGCGAGGCCCATCTGCACGTCGCCGGTGCCCGGTGGCATGTCGATGAACAGGTAGTCGAGCTCGCCCCAGTGCACATCGCGCAGGAACTGCTCGACAGCCTTGGCCAACATCAGGCCACGCCACATCAGCGCCGTGTCCTCCTGAACGAGGAAGCCCGTGCTGACCACCTTCAGCAGACCCTTCGACAACCCGCGTCCGACCTCCAGGGTGTTGGGCATGATCCGCGGACGGTCGCTGCCCTCCACCTTCTCGGCCTCGAGTGGTTCGTCGATACCCAGCAGTCGGGGCACGCTGAAGCCCCAGATATCGGCATCCAGCACACCGACGGTGAAACCTTGCGCGGCGATTGCGGCAGCCAAGTTCACCGTGACCGAACTCTTGCCCACGCCGCCCTTGCCGCTGGCGACGGCGATCACCTTGCATGTCACCGGCACGTTCGTCTCGGGGGCGTTCTCGCGAGCGTTCCAGCGTGCCTTCAGCATCACGTCAGAGCGCTCGTCGGCATTCATCTCGCCCCACTCGATGCGCACGTCGGTGACGCCCGGGTGCACGGCGATGCGGGTCTCCACGTCCTTCTTGATCTGGGCGCGCAGTGGGCATCCGCCGATAGTGAGTTTGATGCCCACCGTGACGACGCCATCGGGTGCGACGGCCACGGACGGCACCATGCCCAGCGTGACGATGTCGGCGCCGAGTTCGGGATCGATGACGGCACGCAACAACGCGGTCACGGTCTCGACATCAGGCGGCGCGTCAATCACGAAGCGCAGCCTACGGTAATTGCGAGCTACACTCCTCCGCATGATCACGCTCACCGACACCGCCGCCCGCAAGGTGAAGGAACTGCTCGAGGCCGAAGGCGCCACCGATCTCGCTCTGCGCGTTGCGGTGCGTCCCGGTGGGTGCAGCGGTTTCTCCTACGAGATGTTCTTCGACGGCGACTTTGCCCAGGACGACGAGAAGGCCACCTTTGGCAGCGAGCCCGTCAGCGTCGTTGTCGATGCCCAGTCGGCCCAGTTGTTGCTCGGTGCCACGCTCGACTACAAGGACGGCCTCAACGAGGCGGGGTTCGCCATCACGAACCCCAACGCCAGCCGCAGCTGCGGCTGCGGCAAGTCGTTCAGCTGACCCGCTGACTCAGGCGAGCAGCAGCTCGACGCGCTCGCGCAGTTCGCTCTTGTCCCAGATGCCGTCGAGGCGATCGACGATCACACCCGTGGCGTCGATGAAGTAGATGATCGGCTCGTACTGCACGCCCAGGGCCGCGATGGCCGGGGCCACCTCGGTGGCCTCGTTGTCGCTGTAGACGTCGGCGTGCACGAACACCATCGCGTCGCCGACCCGCTCGGACTCGGCCATCAGGAACTGCAGACCAGGTGAGCATGTGCCAGTCGTGCAGTGGGCGGGTGTGCCCACCATGTAGGCGACCGGCTTACCCGACTTCAACGCGTCGGTGAGCGTGACCTCGTGGAACGGGCACGGCTTCGGGGCGAGGGTGCAGTACGGCTCGACACCACGGTGGTCGTCCTTGGTGGGGGTGTCGAACGGCGGCATGGGCTTGCCGGTCGCCGGCGACACGACATCGGTCGGGTCGAACACCTCGAACGTGGCGCCGTACCCGTCGTCGTCCTTCAGACGCAGCGTGTAGACGACGGCCTTGGGCAGTGTGGCGCGAGCCACCCAGTAGGCGTTGGTGATGCCGTCGAAGTGGCGGGTGGCCACGACGTCGGTGATCTTCACCTTGTTGAAGTCCTCGATCCAGCCCTCGATCGTTTCCGGTCCGTTGTCGCGCAGGCCGCCGTTCTGGTCGTTGGAGGCGACCTTCATGATCGAGATCGGTAGACGCGCCTCCTGGCCGGGGATGAACAGCGGGTGGTTGGGGAACCGCTGCACCATCGCGAACGCCTTGGGCAGCTCGGTACCGTCAGCGCGCAGCGCCGGCACCGCCGTGTCGCCGGGGTTGGTCGGCGGCGAACTGCTGGACTCGTCGGAGCAGGCGGCGAGCAGGGCAGCGCCACCGGCGGCAGCGCCAGCGACGAGGAATTGGCGGCGGGTCGGAGTCATCGTCGGGGAACGCTACTGCGGTTGCGCGCGTGTCACACGGCGTGCGAACCTCGCCGCCCATGGCGGCTGTCGCGTTCACACTCAACGGAGTGCCCGTGGAGATAGCGGCTGACGACGCTTCGCTGTTGGAGGCGCTGCGCAACCAACTCGGGGTGCGCTCACCGAAGGACGGCTGCAGCCCCCAGGGACAATGCGGCTGCTGCACGGTGTGGGTCGACGGCCAGCCACGTGTGGCATGCGTGACGCCCGTGACCCGCGTTGCCGGGCGGGAGGTCACGACGGTGGAGGGATTACCCTCCGCCGACGAGTGGGCGGATCGCCTGTGCGCAGTTGGTGCCAGCCAGTGCGGCTTCTGCACACCCGGCATCGTGATGCGCCTGGCGGCGATCGAGCCGGAGCGACGTGACGAACCGACAGTGCGCCAGGCGCTGCTGGCGCACTTGTGTCGTTGCACGGGTTGGAACAGCGTGGTCGCTGCTGCATGCGCCGCGCCTGGTGAGACGCCGGAGCGCGACCTCGTAGCGGCCGAGCGACGTGCCGCGCTCGAGGGGCATGCCGCGCAGCATGTGGCGCCCGCTGTCGCGCTCGGTCGTGGCGGGTTCGCCGCCGACACCGCACCGGTCGACGCGCTAGTGGCGGTGCGCGCCGCGAGCGGCGACTGGGTGGTGGCCGAGACGTTGACCGAGGCTCGTCGACGAGCGGGCAAGGTGCAGGGCCGCCGCACCACCGAGCCGTTGACATGGCCGGTGGTCGTGCCCGAGGGAGACTGGGTGCGAACACTGCAGACGACGTGGGCGGAACCGGCGTACCTCGAACCCGACACGGCGTGGTGCGTCCCTGGCGGTCAGCCGGTGGGGCCACTGACGAACGGTGGTGCCTTCGGCGGTAAGACACAGAAGAGCGAGGTCGCTGCGGTCGCGCAGCAACTCGCCAACGAGCACGGCCGCGCCGTGGTGGCGAGTTGGTCGCGCGAGGACGTCGTGCGCCTCGGTGCCAAGCGACCGCCGCTCGCGGCCGGTGTCCGCGTCGACGGAACCGGTGTGGTGCGCGTGGCGCGCACTGCGGGAATCGCCGAAGCGATCCGCTCGGTCGCCCCCGGTCTGCTCGTCGAGGAGATCGACGTGGCGGGCCCGCCGACCTCGGTGCAGGTGCGTGCGGCGGGCTGGGCCGAGGCGGCAGTGCTGTTGGCCCCGGACGACGGCTGGGTCACTGCTCCGAACGGTGCCCGTGCCCGCGCCGATGTGCGCAGCAACGGCAGGGTGCACGTCGAAGTG
>CAIXHI010000206.1 GCA_903919215.1 uncultured Acidimicrobiaceae bacterium | reverse complement strand
CTCTCCGCCAGCGGCGCGATCAAGGTGTTCAACAAGTCCGGCACCGTCCAAGTCATCATCGACATCACCGCCTACCTGCTCCCCGCCACCACCGCCGCAGTCGGCGGACGCAACCGCATCAGCCTCGACCAAATCGCCACACTGCGCTGGGACCAAGACCCCGGCCGCGTCGCCACCTTCGCCACCGGCAACGGCGCCGAGTCCATCGCCTTCGACGGAACGAATCTCTGGATCGCCAACAGCCGCGCCAACACCGTGTCCAGGATGAACCCGACGACTGGCGCGAAGACCGACTTCCCGACAGGGTTCGAGCCAGCGGGTGTCGCCTACGACGGCACCAACATCTGGGTCACCAACCGACTCAGCCGTACGGTCTCCAAGATCGACCCCATCACCGGCGCCACCGTCGGCGAATACGCCACGGGCGATGATCCGAGCGGCATCGCCTTCGACGGCAACTACATCTGGGTCGCCAACAAACTCACCGACAATGTTTCCAGGTTCAAGCCGTCCACGGGGGGCAGACTGAACTTCAGCGTAGGGGCCTGGCCCGTGGGCGTTGCCTTCGACGGCACCAACATCTGGGTCACCAACCGCAACGATGACACGGTCTCCAAGATCACCCCCAGCTCCGGAGCTGTCCTCAACACCTACGTCACCGGCGACGGACCTGGTGCGATCGCCTACGACGGCAGCAACCTCTGGGTAGCGAACCTCTACAGCGGCACGGTGTCCAAGATCAACCCCGCCACAGGGACCAAAGTCGACATCACTACCGGCTCCACGCCGCTGGGAGTCGCCTACGACGGCTCCAACATCTGGGTCACCAACTACGCCGCCAACACCGTGTCCAAGATCAACCCTGACACCAACGGACTCACCAACTATTCCGTCGGCAACGGCCCGCGCGGAGTCGTCTACAACGGCACCAACATCTGGGTCACCAACTTCGTCGACAACACCGTCATCCGGCTGCTGCCCAACCGATAACCCCCGTTTCATGTCGTCCCCGGAACACGGGACGTCGTGACCGGTGTAGGACAAGAACGCCAGGTGATTGGCGGGCTGCGAGCCGGGTGCCGAAACGACCCGGCAGGTCGCGAGGTGAACTGAGCATGAAATCGGCTTTGGTTCGCCGCCGCCCAGTCGCGCACAGTACGGTGCAAAATACTGGAGGCATGATGGCGTATATGCCGGTAGAGAGTGAGTCGTTCGCGGCTTTGGTGCTCAACGCACTCGGTGCAGCAGCAGGCCCAACCGTGGTGGTCCGACCCGTGTTGGAGGTGGGACGCGTCGTCGATGGAGAAGTGCTCTGGCTGACACCGTCCGCCCAAGCGCGGTCGGGGCTCGTGGCCGGGGGGCGCATCAGCGACGTGTTCAGCAGCGACATTGGCGACAAGCCAGCGACGACCGCGGCCCAGGCGGCACTGCGCACGCCCGGCGTGCAGGTAACCGTCGGGCCGTATGTGCTACACCGTCCCGAGGGCGGGTCGCTGATGTACGAGGTCTCGGCCATCACCTACCTCGACCTGGTGGTGGTGTCGTTCCACGACCGCACGGAGCAGGTGCGCGAGCAGCAGATGTTCCACGACATCCTCGACGGACTGGACACCGCAGTGATGGTGCTGCACCCGCAGTTGGTGGATGGCGTCGTGGTCGATGCCGTGGTCGACTGGTCCAACCGCGCAGCGAGTTCTGCGTGGGTGAACACAAGGATTACAGAGCAAGGAACTCGCGTGCGGGGCGGCTATTCCGACAGCGAGGTATGGCTGGACCTGGCGAACGCGGCATGGTCAGGTGCTCCATCGACACGGATCCTGTCGACGGATCCCGCCCAATTGCGATGGGACTCAGCACTCCAGGTCGTCACCCGTCTCGGCGATGTCCTGGTCGAGTCGACACACGACCGGTCACAGGATGTGTCCTTGCTGGAGCGCATCGCCGAG
>CAIXHI010000205.1 GCA_903919215.1 uncultured Acidimicrobiaceae bacterium | reverse complement strand
GTCGCCGAACCGGTCGCCGAACCAGAGGGCGACGACACCGTGTCGTGAACACGACCGATCGCGATCGACAGCAGGGGTGTGGCAGGGGAAACCCTGTCGCACCCCTTCGTCATACTCACCCTTGTCATGAACAACCCCGCCGCACACCCCGCCGCACAGCGTGCGGCCACCCAGAAGGAGCCTCCCGCCAACACCATTCCCACTTCCCAGATCGCCCAACCCTCGCGCCAGTCAGGAGCCTGCCGATGACCGATTGCCAGCCCACCCCCCGCCTCGATGCCGCGGCGCACGATTATGCGGTCGCCGTGTTTCGCGAGGTCATGCGTGTGGCCGCAGCCGTCCGCCGTGGTTTCGACGCCGGTGATATCGCTGCCGAGATCAGCGCCGAGGTGCTCGAGCGCCCCGAGTCGATCATGTCCCGCTACCCCGACCCCGTGCGCTACGCCCGCCGTCGGGTGCGCCACGCCGGTATCTCGCACGATCGGCGCCAGCGGGTGCAGCGTGGAGAAGGCGCCAGGCTGTACCCCCAGCGCGACGGCACCCTGCAACCCGGCCGCCCATACCTGTCCGGGAACGCCACTCCGGCCGATGGTGGCAGCGAATGGTTCAGCACGGTCAGCGATCCGCACAGCGAGTTCGAGACCGGCGCCGACGAGCACATGGCCGCGACCGCCGCATTGCAGTGGTGCTGCCAGGGTCTCACCAGCGCGGTCGTTCACGAACTGTGGCTGGTGGATGGGTGCGGCTACACCGTGCTCGAAGTCGCCCAACTCTGCGGTCAGCGGCGCGAAACCGTCAGCCGCCGGCTGAACCAGACTCGCCGCCAGATTCGACTGAATCACGCTGCGCTGGTGAGCACCAGCGGCGCCACCGGCGCCACCCCGAGCGCAGCGGGGAACACCGCATGAGCGGCACCGCCCTGGTCACCCTGCGCTACCGGCCAGCAGCCGATGTGCTCAGTGGCCAGGTGTCGTTCGCCGATCTCGGCGATCTCGGCGATCTCGCTGGCGAGTCCACCGCGACCATTGAAGAGTCGCCCGATGCCGACACCACCCTCGTCTGGTCGCACAACCGGCTGCAGTCCTTCCAGATCGTTTTCGCCGCCGCCCGCGCCAGCGTCGGGCCGCTTCCGCTCCCCCAGTCGCTGTTCCCCACCATCGAGACGCTGATCATCACCACGCTGCACGCCGTCGACGGTGTGCGCGATCCACTGGTACGGCTGCGCGCCAAAGCCGAAGCCACCGCCGAACTGCCGCTGCAGTCGCTCACCCGCGAGCACGCGCCACAGTTGGGTCCCCACCGCCAGGCGCTCGACCGACGGCGTGCGACACAGTTGTCGCACGCGCTCTCTCAGCTTGCCGATGCCGTCCACACCAGAGTCCCCGCCGATGATGTCGTCGAGGCACTCCATACCGATCACCTGGCACGGCTACTGCGAGAACTGTCCTCCACCATCCAGCACCAACACGGCACCACTTCACCGGGCACCACTGCTGCGGCACGTGTTGCCGCGCGGGCTGGCGACACGTTCAGCGTCGGCGAGTTGGCGACGCTGGAACAGACGCTGACGGCGCTCGACGACCCAGCGTCGTGGCCGCGCGCCAGCACATCGCTGCACCACCTGTTGCTGGGTATGCAGCGTTCCCAGCCACATCGCTGACAGGTCACGTCGCTGCCGTGTCACGTTCTGCGGTGCTGCGCGCGTTCGCACTGCACAGACACGCGGAGGACTGTCAGCAATGCATCACGACAACCAGGGCGGCGGCCGGAACACCTTCTGGTGCCGAACCTTCGCAGCGGCACGCGACTCGAACGGATGGATTCGAGTACCCCGCCGCTACACGCGGGCCACCGCAGCGCAACTGGCATCCGACATCGCCAACTCGCACCGGCGAAAGATGACGTCGTTGCGAGTGCGTGGGGTGCTGCACGGCGAGCAGTGGGCAACGCGGTGGGAGCCGGCCACCGCTGACGATGCCGGCGACCATGTGGTCTGGATTCGTCTCATCGCGGTGGCGAGCAACGAGCGCCGCTGACGTCGGCGCCACACTTTTCAGTATGACCATCCGGCAGCCTGCGACCGATGGGCGTGCCAGAGTGAGCGAGTGAGGTTCGCAGGACGACATCGGGTGGTCATCGCTGCGTTGGCGACCGTGTTGCTCGCCGGGTGCGGGGCTGAAGGGCCTCGTCAGGCTGGCCCCGCTCCCACCACCGAGGGCGGAACCTCGCCGACAAGCAGCATCGCGAACACCGCCGGCCCCGAGACATCCACAGCGACAACCGAGACCCCAGTTGCGGCGACGACAGTCACCACCACATCGTCATCGGATGGTCCGCTCGCCCTGGAGCTGCTGGGCCTGATCACCGTGGAGAACGAACACGCCGACGGTTACGACCGCACGCTGTTCGCCTACCCAGCGACATTCGGCGGTGGTTGCAACACACGCGAGATGGTGCTGAAGCGCGACTCGCTCACTCCCGCGCAGATCGACACGTTCGGGTGCAAGGTGGTCGCTGGCGACTGGCTGTCGCTCTACGACGGGCTCCGCTTCGATCAGCCTGGCGACGTGGAGATCGATCACGTCGTGGCGTTGAAGGAAGCATGGGACTCGGGCGCGTGGCAGTGGAGTGCCTCGGCGCTCACGGCCTACGCCAATGACCTCGTCGACGTCCGCACGTTGCGCGCGGTGAGCATGACGACGAACCGATCGAAGAGCGACAAGGACCCATCCAACTGGCTGCCACCGGATGCGAACGACGTGTGCCGCTACGTGAGCGAATGGGTGGCGATCAAAGCCCGCTGGAACCTGTCGATGGATGAGAGCGAGTTCGGCCGCATTCGCAACCTGTTGCTCGGACAGTGCGCCGACTGGCGCGTCGACCCGATCGACGCTGTCGCGACGGGCGCGCCCGCACCGAGCACGTTGCCGGCTGCGCCGGTTGCGACCGCGGCACCGACCGGCGACGTCTACTACGCCAACTGCACTGCAGCGCGAACCGCCGGCGCGGCACCGCTGTATGCCGGATCCCCTGGCTACCGGACCGCCCTCGACCGCGACCACGACGGCGTCGCCTGCGAGTGACCCACTGGGTCGGCGCCTCCCTCGACGAGGGCACACGACCTGCCAGATTTCTGTCGCCACTGATAGGAGCACAATATCGCCACAGTTAATATGGCCTAATGATGATGGAGTCTGACGCGTCCACCGTAGGACCGAGAGCACAGCGGCGACAACGGGCGAGGATCGTGTGGATCGCCGGTGGGGTGTTGGCCGTCGCTGCAGCGGTCATCGTGGTGGTGGCCGTCGCGGGCAGCGGCAGTCGCTCCGGAACTCTGGTGAACAACTGCGAAACCGGCCCCGGTGCGCAATGCCCGGGGGCCAATCTCTCCGGTACCGACCTCAGCGCCGAAGTCCTCACCGACGCAGACCTCACCGGCGCCAACCTCGACGGTGCCAACCTCACTGGCGCCGACCTCACCGGCGCCGTGCTCACCGGCGCCAACCTCACGGACGCCGACCTCACCGGCACCGTGCTCCCATTCATCGTGTCGGGTGGTATCACCGGCACACCGAAGACCCTGCCGGGCGGTTGGACACTCGTCAACGGCTATCTCATCGGACCATCGTCCAATCTCACCGGAGCACTCCTCACCGCTTCTGGCCTCACCGACGCCAACCTCACCGGCGCCAACCTCACCG
>CAIXHI010000204.1 GCA_903919215.1 uncultured Acidimicrobiaceae bacterium | reverse complement strand
TCAGTGCAACAACTTCTTCTGCACCTTGCCCATCGCGTTACGCGGCAGCTCCTCCACCACCCGCACCTCGCGCGGACGCTTGTGCGCGTTCAGCAGGGTCGCCACATGGTCGATCAGCTGTTGCGGCTGTACGGCGTGGCCGACGACGAAGGCGACGATCCGCTGGCCGAGGTCGTCGTCGGGTAGGCCGACCACGGCGACCTCCTCGACCGACGGGTGACCCAGCAGCGCGGTCTCCACCTCACCGGCGCCGACCTTGAACCCGCCGGTCTTGATGATGTCGAGCGACTGGCGGCCGACGATGCGGTGGAACCCGCCGTTGTCGATCACTGCGGCGTCGCCGGTGCGGAACCATTCACCGTCGTACGACTCGGTGGTGGCGTCGGGTCGCCCGAGATAGCCCTCGAACAACATGGCGCCGCTGACCTGCAACTCACCGATCGTCTCGCCGTCGTGGACGACGAGTTGGCCGTCCTCCCCCATCAACCGGGTGCGCACACCGGCGACTGGCAGACCCACCCAGCCCGGTCGGCGCTCCCCGGCCGCACGTGTGCTGAGTGTGATCAGCGTCTCGGTCATGCCGTAACGCTCGACCGGCGCGTGCCCGGTGAGTGCTTGCAACTGCTCGAACACCGGCACCGGCAGCGGTGCGCTGCCCGACACCAGCAGCCGTGCGCCCGCCAGTTGGCGTGCAGCTTCCGGATCGGCACACACCCGGCCCCACACGGTGGGCACCCCGAAATACAAGCTTCCACCGGCGGCCGCGTACGCCGCTGGGGTGGGGCGACCGGTGTGCACCAGTCGGCTGCCGACTCGCAGTGCGCCGAGCACTCCCAGCACCAAACCGTGCACGTGGAACAGTGGCAGGCCGTGCACCAGCGTGTCGTCGGGCGTCCATTCCCACGCAGCGGCCAAACCGTCGAGACCTGCAGCAAGAGCGGCACGACTGAGCACCACACCCTTGGGCGACCCGGTGGTTCCCGACGTGTAGACGATCAGCGCCGGTGCAGTGGGTGCCGGTTCGGGCAACGACAGCGAGGGCTCGCCGAAGCGGGCCAGCGTGACTGTGGGGAGAGGCACCTCGGGCCAACTGCACGGGCCGAGCACGGCCTGGGCAGCGGAGTCGCGCAGGATGTGTTCGCGCTCGGCCAGCCCGGCATCGGGCGGCACCGGCACCACCGGCACACCGGCAGCTAGCCCGGCCACGACGGCCACCACGGTCGACAGGTGCGCCGTGGCATCCACCGCCACAGCACTCATCCCGACGATGCGTGCCGCGGTCGCGTTCGCCGCTTCCGCTAGTTCGGCCCATGAGACACGTTCGCCAGCCACTTCGACAGCGCCAGCGCCGTCACCCAACGTGCCGTGCAACGACGGCAGCAGGAACCCCACTCGACTCACCGGCGTTGCGAGGCGACAGACCGCTCGAGGCGGGAGATGAACTCGTTGAACGATGCGGTGATGCGCTTGCGGTCGCCCGTGGCGACGAGGTCCATCACGATGCCGGTGAACGTTGCCTTGGCCAGCGAGGCCTCCATCGCTGCCGCCGAGGGCGACAGACCGTCCATGAACAGGCGGTGCTCGATGTCGTGGCGCCACACGCCGATCTGGTCGGCGCGCACGTCGCCTGCAAGTCCGCTGACCTCAGGGTTCAGCGCTGCCGCTTCGTAGTTCAAGCGCACGAGCGCCAGATTGGCCGGTGAGACGTTCATCCACTTCCACCACTTACCGAAGATGTCGCACATCGACAGCCGAGGCGAGCGCTGCAGCCACTTCTCCTGCACCTCGATCTGCTGGTCGATCGCTCGCAACAGCGCAGCCGTCAGCAGTTCTTCCTTCGAGCCGAAGTGGTGCACGAGGCGGTTGATGCTGACGTCGAGCGTCGCCGCCATCGGACGCAGCGTGGCCTGGGCCAAGCCATGCTCGGCCAGATAGTCGACGATCCGGTCCAGCAACTCCTGACGTCGTTCGAGATCGGGAGTCCTGGCCACGGGTGCACCCTAGTGGCTACCCGTCCCATCAGGGGGTGTCCTCAGGGACGATGGCCGT
>CAIXHI010000203.1 GCA_903919215.1 uncultured Acidimicrobiaceae bacterium | reverse complement strand
GGGTTATGAGCCCGACGAGCTACCGAGCTGCTCCACCCCGCGTCGGTAAGTGGAACCATAGCGGCGCATACCCCCAACGGCAACGCCGCGGCCCCCGCCGTCAACCCTGTGTGGGCGCGCTTCGTGCCGGGCCTGCGCAGAAACCGCGCCCGTGGGGGTTGGGGCGGTCAGCAGCGGCACGAATCGCGCCCAACCGGCCGGGGCTGGACCGCACCCGTGGGGGTTGGGGCCCAACGGGTCAGTGCAGGGAGGGGCGGCGGCGCACCAGACGCACCAGGGCGGCGCCGACGACCACGAACGCCAGACCCAGCCCGCTCACAGCGACACCACCACCCAAGTGCGGCAGACCAGCACCGCCACCCACCACCGTGGTGGTCGTGATGGTCTCCTCGCCGGCGACCGTCAGAAAGATGACCGCTTCCTCCTGGATGTTGTAGTCACCCAGGGTGCGGTTCTCCAGCAACTCCGTGCCCGCGAAGGTCAGCGTCTGTGAGGCGGGCGCGATGCCCTCACTTTCCTGGATCCTGCCCTTCAGGTTCTGGATGGTGTCCGTGGGCTCGAGGTCGAACGTGATGATCTTGCCTGCAAGTGTCCTCACGAAGATGTGCATGACCGAGAGTACGCGGCTACGAACCTCCGGGAACGCCAAACCTCTCGCGTCCCTGCGTCGTGCCTCCTGCAACAACCCGCCGCGGCCAGTCGCCGTGAACGCTCGAGGAGCACCCCCGTGAATCCCACCGCCACCGCCACCACCCGCCGCTTCGGCCGCACGATCGCCATCGCCGCCGCCACCGTCGGCATCGCCCTCGGCGCCGCCGGTCTGGCCAGCGCCGCACAGGCAGCGCTCTCCAGCGACGACAACCCCACCCCGTCCGTGGTCAGCGCTCCGGACGACACCACCACCTCGGACGCCACCACCACCTCGATCGGCGACACCACCAGCTCGATCGACGACAACGGCCAGGACACCACTGAGTCCAGCGTCGACAGCGATGACGACGCGACGTCCAGCTCGATCGACGACAACGGCCAGGACGACGACAGCTCGAGCAGCAGCAGCACCCCTCAGGCATTGCCCGAGCCGTTCACCAAGACCTACACCTCGGCCGGCGGGTCGATCACCGTTTCATGGACCGGCACCGCCTTCACGCTCGACTCGGTCGACCCCGCTGATGGTTCGGGTGTGGAGATCCATGACCAGCAGTGGGACCGAGTGCGTGTCGACTTCAGCGGTGCTGCCGAGAGCCGCATCGAAGTGCGACTGAACGATGATCACAGCTCCATCCGAGTGCGCATCGGCTGACTCCACCGACCGGCGGTAGTCGGTTGAGGGCGTCCCGCTCGCTACGGTGGTCGCAATGGGCACCCACGATTCGCCTCCTGGAGACGGCCCGACCGAGCACCAGCACGAGCACCAGCACGAGAACCAGCAGGGCCATCAACACGGTCACCACCACGATCACGACCGTGGGCCTGACTTCGACTGGGAAGCCATGGCGGACTCGCTGGAACTCGACGGGTCGATCATGTTGCCCCTGGTCAGCGATGTGGTGCAGAGCCTCTCGGCCACCGTCAACTGGTCGCAGATCGGTCACGTACTCGATGTGGGTTGCGGCCCCGGCGTCATCGCCGGGGCCCTCGCCCGTCATGCCCCCTGGGCCTCGGTGACCGGGCTGGACACCTCGGAACCGCTGCTGGAACGCCTCCAGACCCGGATGGCCGCCGATGGGCTTGGCGAGCGGGTGATCGCCGTGAACGCCGACCTCGAGGCGCCGCTGCCGCCGATGGAACCCGCCGATGTGATCTGGGCGTCGATGGTGCTGCACCACGTGAACGACCCCGCCGCGGTGTTGGCCTCGTTACTGCAGCAACTGCGACCCGGCGGCACGCTGGTGCTCGTCGAGTTTGCTGGCCCGGCAGCGGTGCTGCCCTCCGACGATCCGTTGCTCGCGTCTGGTGCCTGGAGTCGACTGGAGTCGAACGTCGCCGCCGTGCTGCGCGAACGCCTGGGCCTCGACCCCGTCACACTCGACTGGCCGGGCCGCCTCGCAACCGCCGGTTTCACCGCCATCGCTGATCGAACTCGGGTGGCGTGGCACGACGCGCCGCTCGAGGGACGCAGCCGGCGTTGGATCGCGCAGCACGTAAACCGCGGCCTGCGCACCGTCGGCGACATGCTGCCCACTGCCGATATCGCGGCCCTACAAGACCTCGTCGATCTGGCCGCCCGCCGCAGCGACCTATTCGTGCGCATCGAGCGCAGGGTGATCACCGCCCGACGCCCGTGATCCTGGTCACGAAAGCCGCCAACTGACGAGCAACTCGTCGGTCGCTGCTCCATGATGTGGGGATGACGGAACAGGGCGGGGTGAAGACCGGGTACAGCGCGTGCCTCGTCGCGGCGCTGCTCTCGGCGCTGGCCCCCGGCCTCGGCCACCTCGCGATCAAGGCCAAATGGAAGCCGCTGACGATCGCGGCCGCCGTGTTGAACATCGCCGCGATGGTCACGGTGCTCGTCATCGTCGCCCCCATGCGCAGTCGCCGCGACCTCGCCGACGTCATCGGGAACCGCAGCGTGTTCATCGCCCTCGGTGTCGGCCTGTTGGTGCTGGCCACCACCCGCCTGTGGGCCACCCTCGACGCAGCCTGGATCGCCCGACCTGTCAACGCCGCGACGACCGCCGACGCGACCGCCGACGCCGCCACCCCTGGCACCGTTCGCCGCCGCGTACAGATCGCCGCCGTGTTCACCACCGCCCTCATCGTGGTCGCTGCCGTCGCACCGCTCACCGTGGCCGCCAACTATGTGTGGCAGACCGATCGGATGATCGAGAAAGTGTTCGCCTCGCACGACGCCACGACTGCCAACCCATCGCCGATCGACACCACCGGCACCAGCGACCCCACCACCACCGCACAACCGTTCCCTGGTGTCGACCGGGTGAATGTGCTCCTGCTCGGCGGCGACGCCGGCAAAGGTCGGCCAGGGCTGCGCACCGACTCGATGATTGTCGTCTCCATCGACCCCACGACTGGCGACACGGCGATGGTCTCCGTGCCGCGCAACCTGCCGGCGATGCCCTTCGCTCCCGGCACGGCAATGGCCGAGCGTTTCCCCAAAGGGTTCGACAACATCGCCAACGCGGTCTACGGCTATGCCGACAAGCACCGCGAGCTGATGGGCGGCGTCGCCGACGCAGGCGCCCAAGCGATCAAGTCGGGGATTGCACAACTGCTCGGCATCCCGATCAACTACTACGTGCTCGTCGACATGGCCGGCTTTCGCGATGTCGTCGATGCGCTCGGTGGAATCGACATCTACGTCACCGAACGGGTCCCCACCCCGGGCAACCCGCAGGGCAGTGATTATCACGCAGTACCTGAGTACATCGAGGTCGGCCAGCAACACATGGATGGCACGATGGCCCTCGCCTACTCGCGATCGCGCGAATCCGACAGCGACTACCACCGCATGGGCCGCCAGCGTTGCATGCTCTCAGCCATCGCCACGGCGGCGACACCGAAAAGCCTGGCGCTCGGCCTCACCGATCTCATGTCCGCGTTCGGCGACGCCGTGCGCACCGACATCCCGCGCAGCAAGCTGGGCGACTTCGCACAGCTGATCGACCGCTTCTCCAAGGCTGGCGGCACCGACGCCGTGCGCACCCTGCACCTCGCGCCGCCGACGCTCGACACCGACCGCTGGCGCGCCAAGCAAGTTCGCGGCCTGGTGGTGGCCACGCTGACGCCCACCTTCACCGGGCCGGTCAACCTGCCACCCGTACTGCTCGATGAGCAATGCCGCGCCAGCAAGTAGCACCGCTCCGCGTTCGTCAAGATCCGTCGAATCTTGACGACACGGTTCAAGGCGTCGGAAACGCAAGCCGATGAATCCTGTAATTCTCGTCGCCACCAAACGATCAGTACGTGACTGTCGTGCCCACACATGGCGACCACTCACCGGAGGAAGAACATGCAACGCAGCAAGACCTTGATCGGGGTGATCGCTGGGGCGGCCGCCCTGTTGATCACCGCTGGCGTCACCACGGTCGGAGCCGCACCGGCCAACGTGCCGTCGGGTGTTCCCACCACCACCACCCTCCCGCTGTTCGGCGTTGCGTTGACCGTGGACGTCACCACCGGCCCCGGCGGAGTCCTCTCCACGGTGACCGTCAACCCGTCCGACGGTCTCACCGCCACCACCCTCAAGCCCAACCGCGTGGTGTTCGAGAACACCGACGGCACCGGCAAGGTGTCGGTCGGTAGCGGCCACGGCCGCCAGTCGGTCTCCACCCGGGCCGGTCTGCTCGGCGATATCAGTGGTGACGGCGGCTGGTCCGGCGATGTGTTCAACACCGGAGTCGCCACCACCGTGGCCTTCGCCATCGGCAGCACCACCGAAGGCGGCCCGGACATCACCGGCGTCTCCAGCAGCGACGCCACCGCAGTCATCTCGGCCACGGAATACAAGTCCGAGACCGACGGCGACCACGAGGGCGACAGCGAGAGCTACCAGTCGGCCCGTGCCAAGGTGACGTTCAGCGCCCCGGGAGAGACCCGCACGCTGTCGATCACCGCCACGGTCAAGACCGACGAGGACGGCACGACGTCGGCCTCGGCTCGGGTGACCCTCGGTCGTCTGCACGCCACCGCCCTCTCGGTCGCTGACGCCGTCGGCTCCAAGAGTTGGTCCGGTCTGCTGTGCGACGGTTCCGTCGCCACCATCAACTACAGCGTCGCCGAAGATGGTGTCGTCACCTTCACCGACTCGGCCCCAACAGCCACCGATGTGCGGGCCGATGAAGGCCGCGGCATCGAGGTTCGCTTCTCGATGGCCGAGCGGATTCGCATCCGTGGCTCTCTCTCGGCTGATGGGATCACCGTCAGCGTCCGCGAGAACATCCGCTGCAACGGCGCCGCCGATCCGAGTGTGAACACCCCGGTCTCGACGATCGAGGACGATGACGACGAGGACGATGACGCTGGCCACGACGGCCACCATGACGGCGGCAAGGGTGGCGACACCCCGCCGACCACCGTCAGTGGCGCACGCCACCCCCGCGGCTGAGTCGATGGCCTCCAGCCACAGGCGAGTGCGGCTGCTCTTCGGAGCGGCCGCACTCGCCGCGTCACTCACCACTTCACTGGCAGCCTGCAGCAGCACATCGTCCAGCGATGGCACCACCGTCACCACGACGGCTGGCACCGGCACGGGTACCTCCCCGGCCACCCTGCCAGTCGACCCGGCCGCGGCGCTGGCGCAAGGGGTCACCACCCTCGACGCTGGCTACCACTTCACCGCCACGGTCACCGTCAACGGGGCGACCCAGTTGATGGCCGACGGCGACCGCAACGGCGCGAACAGCCAGCTCGCGATCACCAGTGCTGGCGCCACCGTCGACTACGTGATCACCGCCGATGGCAGCTGGGCCAAGCCTGCCGACGGTGAATGGCAGGTGCTGGAAGTCGCCCCGGCGACGTCCGACCCGATCGACGCCCTGCGGGCACCGGCCGCTATCGAGATCTCGCCCACCACCGACGGCACACTGCGACTGAAGGTCACGGTCACGGCCGTGTCACTGGCCATCCAAGCCGACGGCAACGTCGACGTGCTCGTCACACTGCAGGGCGGAGTCATCACCGTCATCTCCTACGACGCCACGGTGCAGGGCGGCACCGCCAACGTCAGCACGGCGATCAGCGCGATCACCGACACCACACCGATCACAGCACCCGCCGTCTGATCGGAATACCGGGCAGCGCGTCCGCAAGAGATGAGCACTAGGGCCATAGCTACTGGGCTGGCATTGCGCCAGACTCCCTGCCATGAACCGTTGGAAGACAATCGTCGAGCCATTCCGCATCCA
The DNA here is from genome assembly GCA_903919215.1 of uncultured Acidimicrobiaceae bacterium. Classification (GTDB taxonomy): domain Bacteria; phylum Actinomycetota; class Acidimicrobiia; order Acidimicrobiales; family Ilumatobacteraceae; genus UBA668. Next base: position 2,863 of record CAIXHI010000203.1, on the reverse strand, counting down.
CTCTGTGGAACCCGCCCACTTCTCCACCGTGGAAGAGCGCACCGCGTGGCTCGAGGAGGCCGGCCACAACCTGTTCAACCTGCGCGCCGATCGCGTGCTCATCGACCTGCTGACCGACTCGGGAACCGGCGCGATGTCGCGCGACCAGTGGGCAGCCATCCAGCAAGGTGACGAGAGCTACGCCGGTTCACCTTCGTGGTACCGCTTCCTCGCCGCGGTGCAGAACCTGTTCCCGTTCGAGCACGTGATCCCCACACACCAGGGCCGCGCCGCCGAGAAGATCCTGTTCTCGGTGATCGGCGGCCCGGGCAAAGTGATCCCCAACAACACCCACTTCGACACCACCCGGGCGAACGTCGAGTTCACCGGCGCCGAAGCTGTCGACCTGGTGATCGCCGAGGGCAAGCGCCCCGAGCTCGAGCACCCGTTCAAGGGCAACATGGATGTCGTCGCGCTCGAGGAACTGATCCTCGCTCGCGGCGCGCAGAACATCCCCGTCGTGTTCGTCACCATCACCAACAACTCCGGTGGCGGCCAACCTGTGTCGCTGGCCAACCTGCGCGCCGTGCGTGCCGTGTGCGACAAGTACGACCTGCCGTTGTTCCTGGACGGCTGCCGATTTGCCGAGAACGCGTGGTTCATCCACGAACGTGAAGAGGGTCAGCAGGATCGCTCGATCGTCGACATCGTGCGCGACATCGGCGCGCTCGCCGACGGGATGACGATGAGCGCCAAGAAGGATGGGATGGCCAACATCGGCGGCTGGCTGGCGATGAACGACGACGCACTCGCCGTGCAATGCCGCAACATGTTGATCCTCACCGAGGGCTTCCCCACCTACGGCGGGCTCGCCGGACGCGACCTGGAGGCCATCGCCCAAGGTCTGGCAGAAGTGGTCGACCCGAACTACCTGCGCTACCGCATCCGCAGCACGGCCTACTTGGCCGACGCGCTGTCGGCCGCAGGTGTGCCGGTGGTACGACCCGCCGGCGGCCACGCGGTGTACCTCGATGCCCGGTCGCTGTTGTCGCACATCCCGCCACTGCAGTACCCCGGCCAGGCATTGGCCACCGCGCTGTACCTGCAGGGCGGCATACGCGGCTGCGAGATCGGCACGGTCATGTTCGGCCGTCAACCCGACGGCAGCGAGATCCCAGCGGCGATGGACCTCGTGCGCCTCGCCATCCCCCGTCGTACGTACACACAGAGCCACATCGACTACGTGATCGAAGTGGTCACCTGGGTGGCCGAACGTGCCAGCGAGCTGAAGGGGATGCGCATCGTCGACGAACCGCCAGCGTTGCGCCACTTCACGGCCCGCTTCGGCCCCCTCTGACCCAACTTGGCGTTCAGGCCAGACCTGTCCGGACCTGAACGCCGACTTGTGGGTGCTTGGGCGTGCCATCGACCGCAGCGCGCCAGTGACGCGAGCGCAACGTGAGAGCGACGAACCCGAGCGGCAACAGCACCGCACCTACGGCAAACGCGGAGCGCAGGTTGACGGCATCGCCGATGGACCCGATGAACAGCAGACCCAAGCCGTAGGCCACGCCCATGCTCGCCTGGTTGATCGACATCACGCGGCCGCGGCTGGCGTGCGGAGCATCGCGCTGCACGATCGACGAGGCCGAGATGAACAGCCCCGACGAACCCATGCCCAACAGGAACGCGGCCAGGATGGCCACTGCTGGGTTCGGCGCGGTTGCGTAGAGCAGCAGCGCGCACGACATGAACACCACGATCCGCCTGATCATCATCGACCGTTGCCGGCTCGTGGCCAGCACTGTGATCGCAACACCGCCGATGATCGCGCCCACACCCTGCGCCGAGGCGACGGTGCCAGTGAGGCCGGTGCCGCCGTGGAACTCCGCACGAATGTAGATCGGGATGAGACCCATGAACGGCACGACCGTGAGGTTGAACAGCACCAGCAGTACTAGCCCGTGGATGCAACCGGGAGTGGTGCGCATCGCGCGCCAACCATCGCGCAACTGCTCGAGCACCGAACCGTCCGAGCCATGCGGCGCGAACGGGCGGCGCAACAGCATCACCGCCCCCGCGATCACCACGAACGTGAACGCGTTGAACCCGACGGTCCACGCTGGGCCGACGGCCAGCGCCAGGAGGGTGCCCAGGATGGGGCCGATCACGCGACCGCTGTTCCACGAATACACACCCAGCGACACCATCGCCATCAGTTCCTCGGGCGGCACCAGGTCGGGCAGCATCGCCGCGTAGCTGGGCCCGCCAGTGGCGCCCGCAGCGCTGGCGAACAGGATGAGCACGGTGAGCACCAACGGAGTACGCACACCCATCCCGAGCACGACCGCAAGTGCAGTAGTGACGAGCGCCTGCACCATCAAGAACGTCGCGAACACCTTGCGCCGGTCGTAGCGATCTGCGAGCAGACCGCCCACCGGCGAGGCGATGCCCTGGGGCATGAACGTGGCCAGCGCGACGAGACCGGTCTGCACCGCCGACCCTGTGTGCGCGGCAACGAGGCTGCCGACGACGATCAACTGCACCCACGTGCCGATATCGGAGATCATCGCCGAACCCCACAACAAACGCACCTCACGGTGGCGAAGAGGGCGGAACGGGTGGCTACTCACGGCTTGACCACGTTATCCCTTGTGCCCTCAATGACCCGGGCGACTTCCGGCACTACGCGGCGTGTGGCGCGGCGTCAGACGGCAGCGGCGATGATCGCCTGCAAGTGCGGCCAGGCGGCGGCGAATCCGGCATGCAACGCGCGGTGCACCACCTCGTCCACCGGCAGCCAGGCGACGGCGTCGGTCTCGAAGTTGACCGACGCACCGAACATCTCGTCGACCTCCAACACCACCGTGGTGTAGATCCAGTC
>CAIXHI010000202.1 GCA_903919215.1 uncultured Acidimicrobiaceae bacterium | reverse complement strand
GCCAACGAGGTCAAGGGCTTCAACGCGCTACGCCGCTGGACGTCCACGTTCTACGAGTCGTCCGCGGCCGACTGACCGACCACCGTGCCCAAGATCGTCGACCACGACGAACGGCGCCGCGAGCTCGCCCAGGCCGCGCTGACCGTCATCGGCCGCTCGGGTTTGGAGGCCGCAACCATTCGCGCGGTCGCCGAAGAGTCCGGCTGGTCGACCGGGGTGCTGAAGCACTACTACGTCGACAAGGACGCGTTGCTGCGCGCAACACTGCGCGAGATGGAACGGGCCAACATGGCCCGCTTCGACGCGGCGCAGCAACAACCGACCGCCTTCGATGCCATCGCGGCGATCGTGGCCGGCATCCTGGCCGCCGATTCTGCCGAGGCTCGCCTGTGGATCGCGTTCACCGCCCGCGCCAGCACCGACCCCGAGATCGCGGACTTGATGCGACACGCGATCGATGTGTGGGTGACGCGCTGGGCGGCACTGGTGCGCCGCGGACAGTCCGATGGCTCGATCCGCGGCGACCTCGACGCCGAACAGGTGGCCGGCGAGATCCATGCGCTCGTCAACGGTCTACGACTGCGCGACCAGTTCCGTCCGAGGCCGGGCAACCCGGTGTTGTTGGAACACCTGCGGACTCGCTGACAGGGTTCAGACGAGGCCGAACATCTGCATTGCGTTGTCGCGCATCACGAAGCGCTGCTGCTCGTGGCTGAGCATGCCGAGGTGGTCGACGAGCTGCGTCGGGAACGCCAGCCCCTCGGAGTGCGGGAAGTCGGAGCCGCCGACGACGACATCCGTGCCGGTGGCCTCCAAGACCGAGGTGAGATCGTCCTCCCAGTACGGCACCACGCGGAAGTTCCGCTTGAAGGTCGTGCTGGGCCGCTCGGCGAGCTGGCCACCGATCCACGGGCCGTTGCGACCCATACCGCGCATCTTGTCCATCTTGGTCAGCAAGCCCGGCACCCACTCGGCACCGTGCTCGGCCGACAGGATGCGCAGGTTCGGGAACCGGCCGAACACGTTGTCATAGATCAGCGCCGAGAAGGTCTCCATCGCCGGCTGATCACCGTAGGCCCACGCCCACTGCCACGCCGACTGGGTGTAAAAGGTCGGGTGCTCCTCCTGGCCCCACATACCCGAGCGGCTGGCCTTGTAGCCGGGCATCGCCTCGTTGATGTGGTAGCAGACCACTGCACCGGCTTCTTCGATACGCGCCCAGAACGGGTCGAAGTGCGGGTCGCCGGGCGAACGACCGTAGGCCGGTCCGGGGCAGATGGAGATGGCCTTGCAGCCACGTGCGAACAGCCAATCGAGCTGCTCGCACGCCTTGGTGACGTCGCGCATGGAGATCGTCGGGCTGGTGAAGATGCGACCGTCGGCGCCGAAGCCCCACACCTCTTCCATCCAGCGCAGGTACGCCCACGAGGACGCCCAGTAGACCTCGTCATCAGTGAGGAAGTGCTCAGCGAACAAGCCCATCGACCCGCTGAACAGGACGGCGGCGTCGACATGTTGACGGTCCATCTGCGCAAGACGCAGGTCGCGGTCGAGGAACGCCGGGTCCATCGTCATCCACTGGTAACCACCTTGGTCGGCGCCGGCCTTCATGCTCTTCAGCATTTCCTTCAGCGAGCCCGGGCGGTAACACTCGTCGACCTTGTTGTCGAGCTGGATCTGGCGATCCTGGGCCATGAACAACTCTTCGCCGTCGCGCTCGACGACGCGCAGCGTGCGATCGGCGTACTTCTTCTCGATCCAGCCCGAATAGCAATCGACGGGCTCGTAGATGTGTTGGTCGCAGTCGAAGATGCCGTAGTCGGTATAGGTCTCGAACGCGGTGTACTCGGCCACTTGATCCTCCAACAACGACGGCGACCACCTGATGGCGATCTTCAAATATCTGACGGATTATACCCATTACAAGGAAGCATGACAAGTGGCAGCCGGCAGACATCACACGGTGGCGCTGTCCAACCGTCCCGGTGACACCCCACACGGCGGGACGAATAGGTTGTCGCCATGTCGATGGACGCAGACGGGGAGCGGGTGCTGACTGCCGCATGGCGCGTCCTGGAACGATCCAACTTCGAGACCTGCAAGATCGAGCGGATCATGAAGGAGGCGGACGTCTCGGCGCGCACGTTCTACCGCTACTTCGCCGACAAGGACGAACTCCTTTTGGCATTGATGCGCGACGAAATGGCCCGCTCCTCATTGCACCTCGCGGCGGCGGTTGCCGCGGCCGAGCGGCCGGTCGACAAGGTGGCGATATGGATCAGTGCCGTGATCGGCGCTGCGTCGGATCCGCGCCGCAGCGCCCGGGCACGATTGTTCAGTGCACAACAGCCGTTGACGCGCAAGTACCCGAACGAACTCGCGGAGGGGGTGGCCCTGCTGACGGCACCACTGCGGGCCGCACTTGCAGAGGGCATCGCCAGCGGCGACTTCAAGTGGGCCGACCCCGACCGCGACACAGCACTGATCTACTCGCTCACCGGCGGGGAGATGAGCGAAGCACTCGCCGACCACCCTGCGCTGAGCACCAGCGAGCGGATCGAGGCGGCCGTCGCGTTCGTGCTGCGTTCGCTGGGAGTTCCACCCAGCGAACGCTGAACCGGGTTCAGGCTGCCGGCGGCGACGAGACGTGCGGGAACAGTTCCTCGAACGCACCCCTGGTGATGCGCTCGCGCACCGCCGGGGTGACGTCGTCGAGCAGGCCGTGCAACGTCTCCTGGGTGTGACCGAAGGTGCCCTCGATGTGCGGGTAGTCGCTGCCGAACATCACGTTCTGATAGCCCATCGCGGACATCGCTGCCGGGGCCGACTCATCGTGCTGGAAACTGGCGTAGACCTGGCCGTACAGGTATTCCTTCGGCGGCTTGCTGAGCTGCGGACGAACGAACATGAAGTGCTGGCGGTACGCCTCGTTCATGCGATCGCCGACCTGCGGCACCCACGTGGCCCCGCCTTCGGCGATCAGCACCTTCAGCCCGGGGTGACGTTCGAGCGCGCCACTGGTGACCATCTTCATCGCCGCGAACTGCCCGCCGTACGTGGTGTTGACGTAGTTGAGGATTGCGCCGCCGGCGCCGCGGAACATCTGGTTGGTATCGGCTGCGCCGTCGGTGCCGATGTGGAACGCGACCACCATGCCCGTTTCCTCGGCGGTGGCCCACAGCGGTTCCCACGACTCGTGGTTGTAGTCGCGGGTACCAGGGGGATTGCCCGTGGGCAAGCTGATCAGCTTCAGCCCGATCTCAGCGGCGTGAATGCATTCGGCAACGGCATCCTCGACCTGCAGCATCGGCATCAGGGCGGCAGGAACCAAGCGATCCGGCGCGACCGGCAGGATCTCCGACACGAGCCAGTCGTTCTCCGCCCGTGCTGCGTCGCGGATCAACTGCGGATCCTCGATCAGCGAGCACCACAGACCGATCGATTGGAACATCACCTCGGCCCAGATGCCCTCCTGGTCGAGGTCCTTCATGCGCAGGTTGATGTCGCGCGAACCCGGCGGCCGCTGCGACAGCTGACCGATGGTCTCCCCGGTGGTGCCCTTCGCCGTCATCATCTTGGGCACCGGACGAGTGAACGACTTCCCGTCGACGGTGACTCGTTCCTCAGTGTCCGAGAGCATCTCCGTCTGGGGCATGCGGTCGGCCTGGGCCTTGGGCATGATCTGGTGCCAGAGGTCGGCGGGCTCGAGGAAGTGCGAATCGGCGGAGTGCGCCCAAATCTTGTTGCTCATTCAGCTGACTGTAGTCACCGTGTTCAGCAAGGTGAAGGGGTACGAGCGGAATGTGATTCCACCCGCAGCTCGACGGTTTCGAACTAGACAGTGCCGATGCCCGAAACGATCACCGACGAGGAGCTGGTGCGCCGCTTCCCCGGCACACCGGTTCCCGCATTTCGCCTCATCGAGAGCAGCACATCATGATCAGCACCCGCAACCCCGCCAAGAACACCGTCGCCTTCGCCGGCGCGTCCACCACCGGCTTCTCCTCCAAGAACACGCCGCGCAGCCAGGCCTCGTACGCCGCTGAAGCGTGCACCGCGGTCATGAGGGCCTGCGGCCTCCAGGCCTCGGACATCGATGGCATCATCGGCACCAACCCCAGCGCGGCAGAAGTACAGGCGATGCTCGGCATCCCCGAGATCACCTACTTCGCCAACCCGCCGATTCCCGTGGGCAACCACATGGCCGCCGCCGTGGCCGCGGTGCACAGCGGTCAGTGCGACACCGT